>JAIOTL010000436.1 GCA_021106775.1 Planctomycetota bacterium
GATTATTTTTACTGGTATTGCTTGTATTAATACTGTTCAGCGTACAATCTAAAAGCACTGTAAACGCTTTAGCTGCGCAAAGTGAGCAAAATGAACAAGCACAGAGCGACGGAGAAAAGTTAAAAGGGATTATTGACTCAGCAAAAGAAACATTGTTCTGGGACATGCGGAATTTTCCCGGCATTGACAGACATCGTCCAAGAATAATCTCGTATCCGCCGACTGTTGAAAAAGTCCTGCAAATCCTGAAAAAGCTCGCTGATATCGAATACAAAAAACTCAGTAAAAGCGATTATGTGGATTTTATGCTTCTGTCGCATTATATATTCTCGGTATTTGAGGAAAATAGAATATTAAAACAACATGAAAACGACCCACGCATTTATCTGCCTTCCTTTCGTGGAATACATTTCAAATATTCCGTGAAACTTGAAACCAGGTTCATTTATTATGCTTTGAACCAGCTTCAACATTTAAGTCGATATTTCAATGCTGCAAAAAAATACCTAAAATCTCCCTATGACGCATTTCTCAACGAAGCAATTGAAAGCATGAAATCGCATCTGAATTTTCTGAATAAAACGCTGCCTTATTCGCTGATGGACAATTTCGATAAAATCCGAGCTGAATCGTGGCAAAACATCCTGTATAAATCAGTCAAAGATGCTGAAGATTTTTTGGAGTTTTTACAATCGCTCAAACCAAAAGCTGTAAAACTAACGGACGCCGAGAAATTAAAGCGTGAAAACCTGAAAATCCTGCATAAATTCAGATATCGGCATCTCATGCCTGAAACCCCGAAACAACTTCTGCAGTTCGCCAATGATGAGTACAAAAAGATTGATAGCAAGATGAAATCCGTTTCCGTCAAGATACGCGGGGACGAGAACTGGCATGCTGTCATTGAAGACATGAAAAACAACAGCCCGAAGGAATCTGAGATTCTTGGAATCACCGAGAAATATTTTGAGCAAGCGAAAGAAATTATCACAAACTCAGGAGTTTTCCCGCTTTCCAAGAGAATTTATGACGTAAAGGTCGAGAAATACGAAGTTAAGGGCAATCAGAAGAACATGCCTTACGCATTTTATAGTCCGCTTGGTCGCAAAGTTGGGCAACGGGGTAAATACATGCTTGCGCTGCCCGGCAAGGATGTTCCCGATGATATTCGCAGGCAGAAAATACGCGATTTTTACAAAGAAAGATTGAAAATAATTACCGTGCATGAATGCTTTCCCGGACATCATCTACAGATTTCATGGGCACTGGATATTGAACGAAGTTTTATTAAGTCAAGGCTTGGTCATTCAACGGTTTACGTCGAAGGTTGGGGACTGTATTCCGAGCAAATCATGGGTGAGCTTGGGTTTTATGACGGTCTCAAGGGTGAGCTTGCGATGTTGAAGATGCGGCTCTGGCGTGCAGCACGTGTAATTATTGACGTCAGCAGGCATTTTTTTGGGATGACAGAGGAAGAAGCAATAAAACTGCTAACCGACAAAATTCTCCTTGAGAAAGTCAACGCAGAAGCTGAAGCAAGAAGATATTTCGGCAATCCGACCCAGCCAACCTCGTATTTGTACGGTTGGCGAGAAATTAACCGACTGCGCAGCAAAATGATGGAATCGCAAGCATTTGCAGGCGAAGAATTCTCGCTTTTCGACTTTCACAAAGCATTCCTTGATTCACCTTACACACCAGTATATCTGCTCTGGGCGACAATGTTCAATGAGTACAGAGAGCCATTATTTGATTTGAAAGAATTCAGCCGTAGAAGCCTGGAAAAAAAGGGTGCTTAAGAGAAATAATTCTCGAATATTGAGTCAATTATCTTGGGTAAAGTCGGAAAATGTGCGTATTCCTCAAGATTAGCATCAAAAGGTAGGTTCCTAAAGTCAACATAACCAAGCTTGGTTCCAACGTCAAACTCGCCGAGAGAATATTCCAGAAGCAAAAACAAAATCGACGTAAAACTCGAATCAGCTTCGTTAACTCCGTCTGCATAAAAGATTACATCAACCTTGCCACGCTCAAAATCGATATCGTAAAGGAAATAAATCTCTCGAGGATTCAGGGTTACATTGCCTATCGTTAAGCTATAATCAGCGATTGTTCTCTGACGAAATGCGGTAAATTTCCATGATGGGATTTTCGGGGCATTTTCAACAAGAAGGCGCACATACGGAAAACCTGCCTTTACTCCGTCAGCACTAATTGTCATTTCGCGAACACCATCAAGCATCGGTGAAAAAACAAATGATAGTGTTTTGTGAATTTTTACTACTTCAGTTGTCAACTCTCTGAACAGTTTTTCTTTGTTTTCTTCGAAATTATAAAGTTTGGTAGCGTTTTTCTGGAACCATCGCCAGAATTTTTCCACCTTCTTTTGTTGTTCACTAATCATATTAAAACCATATTCTATATTGCGAAATTTTACTTTATTATAGAATAGTCAAATTGAATTAGTTTAAAAAAGATAATTTTAAAAATATTGGAGAATGATTATGAATCGCATCAAGATTTCATTTCTCATTATTTTATTTGTAATTATTTCATTTTCATATTCAGGTTTTGCTGACATCAAGGATTCATTCACAAATTCCACAACAATTGCTGCAGCCTTGACTAAAGCCAAGCAGGAAAACAAAAAAGTTCTCGTATATTTCACGATTTCAAGGGATATGGCATATCTTTATGATTTTGACCGTCTGCTTTTCACATATCCTGATTTTATCGACATAATCAAGGAGTATGTCTTGGTGCGCGACTGGTCTGCACGCTCGAAAAACAAAAGTTTTAAGAATATTACTCAGATTCTCGGGCAACCACGGGTTTTGTACTTCGCAGCGCTTGACCCCAACGACGAAACATCAATTAAGCATATCGATTTGAAATCCACGCAAACAAGTCCGTTCAACACCGAAGATGCTGTTGTACTCGAGCTGATTCGCTACGCAAAAGGTGAAAAAGCTGCAAAAAAATATAAACCTTCCGAAACAAAAGTGCCCAAACTGAATGAATTACTCGCAAAATACAACGAAGCTGTCGGTGTAATCGATTCGATGAGCAAAGAACAGGTTGACGAGTGGATAAAAGAGATGAATGCACTTGTACCGGGTGCGGTTATGACAGGAATTTTGCGAAATTATTATGACCGAAAA
>JAIOTL010000197.1 GCA_021106775.1 Planctomycetota bacterium
AAGTGCTTCGTCCTCAGCATCGATATTCTCAAGCTCGCAAATCTGTCTTAAATGTGCTGCAATTTCATTTATGCTGATACGCCTAAAATCAAGCCTTTGACATCGTGAGATGATAGTTTCAGGCACTTTGTGCGCTTCGGTAGTTGCAAAGATGAATTTTACGTGTTCAGGCGGTTCTTCGAGGGTTTTTAAAAGCGCATTGAACGCTTCCTGAGTGAGCATGTGAACCTCATCAATGATTATCACACGAAATCTGACACCGACCTTCTGCCTGATTGTCTTGCGCAATTCCCGAATATCATCGACACCCCTGTTGGACGCGCCGTCAATCTCATAGAGTGCGAGAATTTCCCCGCCTTTGCCTTCCTCAATCTGCTTGCAAACATGACATTTTCCGCATGGCTCATCTGTTGGTCCTTCAACGCAGTTAATCGCCTTGGCAAGCACACGGGCTGTCGATGTTTTACCTATACCGCGCGAGCCTGTGAATAAATAAAAATGATGAATACGGTTCTGCGCTATTGCATTTTTAAGCGTTCGTACAATGTGTTCCTGTCCGATAATGTCATCAAATGTTTGAGGACGATATTTTCTGGCAAGAACAAGATATCGCTTTTTTTTCGTGCTTTTTGATTCATCCATTAATTTATCCGCAATTAAAAATTTAGAAACAATCGAGAATTATTAAAGCTAAAGTTATGACCCATAAGTATTTTGGGTATATTCCGACAGCTTCACGCAACTTTCGTAATCTCATCAATCAAAACGTCCTCAACATTGCTTTTTGCTTTGCCTGCGGCGTTTCTCAATCCTCGATTCCAAACCTTACGTAAATCTGCCAAAATATCCTATCAAACTAGTTATGGGACACAACCTAATAAATATCTCATTAATGGTTAGAATTATTTTCGGTATAACAAAACAAACCAGTTCAATTTTGAGGCGTTTTAAAGATGTATTCAGGAGTAAATGAGATGAATGATAAGGATAAACTTAGAGCAGAACTGCTGCAAGATATCAAAAATGAAGGTGCTGATGAAGCAAAAATGCCTTTATTTGATAAAATTTTCCGTGTCATGACTGAGGAGAAATGTAATTCTGTTCCAGCAGAACTCGTCGAGAAAACCCGTGCTGCGATTTCGCTCAGCCCTTTCGGGACATCGCGGAAGCCGCTGTTTTCCAGCAGACCAAGAAGAATCTCCATCACCAACATGCTTACCCGAGCTGCTGTCGCCCTAATCGCATTCGCATTAATGCTTGGGGTCGTATTTATGGACAATCCTGTTGCCACTCCTGCTACCGACTCGGTTTTCATTGCAACTATCGACAAAACACTGGTTGACAATATTGATGGTGTCGAATATATGGCAGATCCGAATACTTCGCTGATTAAGCATGAAAAGTATATTGAGCTTGAAAATGGTGAAGTTGTCATCAATACTAAGAACAACAGTAATGATATGAACTATCAACTAAATGATATGAACGTTCAGATTGCTCCAGATTCGATTGTGCTTCTGCAAAATAGCAAAAAATTCAGCCAGGTAGCGGTTTTTAAGGGTCAAGCTGAAGTCGACATGAATAATCAGAAGCAGATGTTGGACGCTAACACCGAAAAGAGAATTCTGTATCATGAGCAAAATGCATATTCTCAGCCTGTTGATGGGTCGCTTGAGAAATATGCGGAACTTCTATACACCATATCGAAAAAAGCGAATTTGCACAATTCTAAGAACACACAAACCTGGGCAAACTCCAATAAATCGAGGAATTTGAGAATCGACCAATTCATTTACGATGCGGACAATAAACGCAGTGTACTTGTGAAAAGGATTGATATTTCGGACAATGGCATAAGCTGTGCTGTGGTTTTCAACATCGATAAGAAAGAACAACGATTTGAAGTTAAAAAAGGCGCAAATATCGGAAGCTGGATCGTTACAAACATGTCCAAAACCGGTTTCGAACTTCACGACGGTGCGAAGAAAATCTCATTCTCGTACAAAAATTAATAAAAAACAAAGCTGAATCAAAAAACCATCAAGGATGGTGAAAATACATGGTTTATTACATGACAAAACAGTATGTCTAATATATTATAATATACTTGACAAAACATATGTGGTGTAGAGGTGGAAACAGACATACAGAATGAATGCGAGAAAATACTGCAGTATCAATTCAAAAACCAGAATTTGCTGGCACAGGCGCTTACTCATTCATCATCAAAGCATTCTGTTAACGGCGGGAACGAACGGCTCGAATATTTGGGTGATGCGGTTCTGGGGCTTGTAGTTTCCGAATATCTTTTCAAAACTTTCGAGAATTATCAGGAAGGCGAGTTAACCCGTATTAAGTCTGCAGTAGTTTCGGGTAATTCTCTTGCGCAGGTTATAAATGATATTGGGATTGTTGCTTTTGTAAGCATCGGCAAGGGTTTGGCGATGAAGGCGCGAATTCCGATGAGCGTGCTTGCCAACGTTTATGAAGCGATTGTAGCAGCTATATATCTTGATGACGGACTTGATGCTGCTAGCAAATTCTGCATTCGAACTCTTGAGCCGTTAATTATGGATGTTGACAAACGTAAGACAATGCGAAATTATAAATCACTTTTGCAACAGTATTCGCAGAAAAGATTTGGTGTTATGCCTGATTATCACGTTAGCTCCGAGCGTGGACCAGAGCATTTGAAGAGTTTTAAGGTCGAAGTTAAGGTCAATGGTGAAGTTTTTAAGGCGGGTTGGGGACGTTCAAAGAAGGATGCTGAGATGATGGCTGCACAGGTTGCTCTTGAAGCGTTGTCCAAAGAATTCCCGGACGATGAAATACTTATCGAATATCTCTCGAGCAAAAACTAAGCTTCCTCAACATAGCCCAGCATTGCTGGTTTTTCTTTAGCTTTTATTGCTGCTGTGAAAATTATCTTTCAAACAGAACTGGCAAAAAGCTGAAAGTGAGCTTGCTCACCTATTGCACTGTCAAGCAAGTTTCGAAGGATTGTCATTCACGTGAAAACGGGAATCCAGACTGATACAATATTATATTCTAACTTATTCTGGATTCCCGTTCGAGTTGGGAATGACAGTTTTTTTTAAACCCTTTACTACTTTCTTGACAAAGCACTATGCCTGCGGAGTTTCTCATTCCTCGCTTCCGAACTTTGCACAAATCTGATAAAATCTCCTCAAAAATACTTAAGGAACAGAACCTGATGGTGTCTTGCGAGGACTTGCAGAAATCGGTTAGAAGCCGCGATTATGCCCGATTTTGGCTTGATATTTCAGAATCGGAGCATGCTGAGATTGATGCTTTCCTTGAATCTGAAGAAATTACGCCTGAATTACGTGAAAGGGTCAATCATTTTCAGAATTTAGAGATGCTACCAATGGGCATGGCGCCAAATTCCAAAGGTTTGGAGGAGCTTCATCTGCATTTTGCGTTTCAGGAATTTAGAATCAACATTATAAACTGCCATGATTTTGTTAGTGAATCTGATAAAAATTCGCACCCAGAAAGTGCTGAAAGAGCAGAGCCTAGCGTTGACCAACAATTATTAGTTATTAAACAGGAAATTACCAAGAATATCGTTAATTCGCAGCATTCTTCCGCATCTCAGGATTTTATGGATTTATTTTTTTCGATACTCGAAAAGAGATTACATCTGACGCTGAATTCTCTTTCGAGTTTTCATCAATTTGACGCGCGATTCATTCAGACTTTGTTGTTGCAGACGATTCAAGAGCTTACTGATTATTTCCTCATGCAGAACATCCGCAAATCAAGCTTTTTCACTCGGTTCGTATTCAGTGGATTCCTTTTTGCGGAAGTTGATGAGAGTGTGTGTTTCGTTTACGGATTACCCAGCAGACGAGTATTTCTTGATGAAATCGTGTTTGGCACTTCTGCAACAGCGAAATTGCGGGATTTAGCATGCGATGTTATTATTGAACGTAGAAACGACTGTCTTCACGAGGTGTTTATCGATGAAAAGGCTGGAAATAACGTTACTTTACGGGCATCTGACACGCTAAAACTGATGTTTTCAAATGATGTTGAATTTCGGAAAAGTGAAAATTTCGTTCCCCTTCGGAAAATCCCTTGTTTCGTGGAGATCGACTTCAGCAAGCCGAGAAGAAACATTATTTATAGTGGTTCAGAACGCTCAAAACGCATGAAATCAAAAGGTGAGAGACTTTTGAATCTTATAGAGCAATTGTGCTCAGTTGTTCGGGATAAAATTGTTGGTGTTGATTTTAGCAAGGTTTCATATGCGGTTGACGGTGAAATTCTACAACTGGTTTCAGGATGCAAAAATCTTCAACAATTAAATCTGAATAATGCAGGAGTTTCGAATTCGGATTTCGCTGACTGCAAAACTCTCCCGAATCTGCAAATACTTTATGTTGGTGGGATTGAGATAGATGAAAACGGTTTTAATTTGGTAACTTTATTTCCTGACCTGCGAATACTGAATTCAGCAGACAGTGCTGGAATTATCAGACTTCTGGCAAAATGCGAACCCACCCCGATGTTGACGCAGCTTGATGTGTCCTCAATTGTTATAAATACAGATTCTGAACTGATGCTTCCGAAGCTTGATTTTCTTCATACTTTGATCGCTCAGAACTGTGACTTCAGGGCATCAAGGTTCGATTTTCTGCGAAAGTTTCCATCATTGCTCAACTTTAATCTCAGAGAATGTCTTTTCACAGTTGCTGCCTTGTATTATCTATCACAAAACGGAAAAAAACTTGTAAGCCTTGATATTTCAGTGGATAAAGCAGATATGAGTCTTGCAGGTGAGGATTTCTATCCGATTTCGACGATGAAGGAACTGCGATATTTGAAGCTGTCAAAAAGACTCATTTCGGATTCCTTTATCAGCAATCTCAGCTCGAATGCAAAAAAGCTCATATCGCTTGATGCTTCATTCACCATGATTGGCGACGTATCGATGAATTATCTGTCTGAATTGCGCGACTTGCAGGAGATAAACCTGACAGGATGCAAAAATATCACCGATTCGGGGATAGCTCTTCTTTGCGAAAGTATTATGAGTCTGAAAAACTTAAGCATTAGAGGGACGAGTGTTACCGAGTTTGGTATTGCTAAGGTTGTCAACCGATTCCCTGAAATTAAAATCGACCATCCTTGATGGTTTAAGTTTACATCACTGTCAATAGGGTATGCAAGCATGCTTTCCTTTCGACCTGTCAAGCTGCTCTCAAGAGCATCCTGTCTGCAAAAAAAAAGCTAGAAAACCTGATGTCCTACTGTCATGCAGTGAATAAAAGCAGGTTTACCTGTTCTCAATCAGCTAATCTGCTGAGTAAATTTGTATCTGCGGAAGCTTCCCGAATTATCGTCAGTTAATCCGATTGCTATTTCATCACCGTCGCTGAGGGGTTCCATATCCTCAAGTTTCTTATCCTTAAGCAATGTGCCATGTTTACTTTCAAGGTCCTGAATATAATAACACTTGTCAACACCGCGCAAAATCACGGCATGCCGTTTTGAGACCTTCATATCCGCTATAAAAATATCGTTTTCCGGATGCCTGCCGATTGTCAACTCGTTTTTACATAGTTGAACCTTGTTGTTCGATTGCATATCCTGTAAAAATCCGATTCCTGTACGTGGTCCGGCTTTGAGTTTTTGTGAAATCGTAGAATCCGCTGATTCGTCCTTCAAGTCAAGGTCCAGATTCTGATCTTCAAGCTCAAGCTGCTTGATTTTCTGTTGATATTTCTCCTGTAACTCAAGAAGCCTACTTTTTTCCTTAGGTTTTGCCTGGTCGATTGCTTTTTTCAGTTCTTCATTTTCAGGTGATTTGAAATCGTCGTCTTTCATTTCCTCTGCGATTTGACGCATCCCTTTTGGTGCACGCGGTTTATTATCGCCTCCTTCGGGCGCTCTGAGCATCCCTGGTTGTTTGGTTTCAATTTTACTCGCTGCTTCTTCCTCAAGTTCATCAGGCGATTTTGTAATGTCGGTGAGCATTTGTTCGCGAAATCTTTGCTTCAGGAGTTTGTTGAGTTCTTGTTGCTTTGAAGCCTCTGCATCCGCCTTTTTTCCTATAGAATTGTCAACTCCGAGTCGTTGCTTTCTCTGGCTATCAGATTCAGTTTTGGGTTCATCCTTGATAAATTCCGGAATCTGTTTTGGTTGAACCGTTTCACTTGATTCAATAATTTCTGTGAACTCAAGGATTTTCTTTGCGAGAGGCTTCTTCAACCCCTTTATTTCTTCTGTTGTATAATTTAGAACTTGGTCATATTTCTCCCAGCCGAAAGGCAGAATCTTAGTTAATTCAGTGTTCAAAATCGCAATCAGAGGTTTCTCGTATACCCATGCAGCAGCATTAGCAAGCATTAGAATATTTATGCTGGTTTTTGATGGATTTTCCACAATATTGGTGAAATCTGCAATGTAAATGATGTCTTTTTTCATTGAGCCGTAAAATCTGGCTTCAAGCTCGGAATATTCCTGAGATAAATCAAAAACCTTAAACTCAAGGTCGTTCAAATCGCAAGCTGCTTCAATTTGCGTAATTGTCTTGCTGTAAGGCTCATCAGTTCCCATAATTAATACAATAATCGAAATTTTTCTGCTGTTCATAAGTTCCTCTTTGTTTCACTTCGGGAATTTTATCTCATATCTAGGTATTATGAGCAAATTTTTTACTTTTTAACCGAATTGACAAATATGCTATAAAAAGTCAGCGAGGATGCACAGCCTCGCTGGATTAAGTTTATAACATTGGCAATAGGGCATGTAAACATGCGTTTTGTTCGACCTATCAAGCTGATCTCAAGAGCTTTACAAGCTGTTTGCTAACAAAAGGCAGAAAGTCTGCGCCTATTGACAAAGTAAAAAAAACCGGTTTACCTGCCCACACAAATTTTCAAGGATTATGCAATGAAAACCTCAGAAAAAGTCATTTTGCTGATAATCTCATGCTTTGTCATACTCCCGCTTAGCAATTCTGCAATTATCAATGCTGAGGAAGTAAAATATACTTTGCGTATTGCTCATCATGTTGGCGAATTGCGAACAGCAAATATTTCCAAAATTCTGACCCATAGTATGGTTGAAGTTGCTGATAATTCGAAGGAAATTGACAAAAAAATTATTGTTTCCGAACAGAATCTAGCGGAGACGTGTCTGGCAGTTGATGAAACAGGCATGCCTACTCGACTTTTCCTTCAGATTGTGAAAAGTCGGTATACAAAGAAGGATAGCAAAGATAACAATGAGAAATCCACTGTTTATAGTGATTCTGACGAAGGTAAATCAAAGGTTCTATATGGTGAAAAACTTGAAAAATATCGGAAACTTCAACAAGATTTCGGGCTTATTCTGCCAAACCATTCGGTTAATGTCGGCTCAAGTTGGAAGCCAGATGAAAAGCAAATCAAACGATTGTTCGATAAGAAAATTCAAGGAAAAAATACCATCGATTTTAAACTAGTCGAAATTAAGAAAAACGAGGCGGAGTCAGCATCATTTGCAGTTATAGAGCGTCAGCTTATGATGAATTTTGCAATTCAAGACGAATCTGAAAAGACTAAAAGCACGGGAATCGAGAAAAGCCGAACAACATACGTTATTGACATCGACAATAAACGCCTGATGAGCGTCTCCGAAGCACAAGTCCTTATTGTTAATGTTGCTGGAAATGGAAAGCATCAACTAATGATGAAACTAGCGACGGAAACAAACTATGAGTATTCCGAAGCCTCGCTTTACGAAGTTAAATCGCATTCTGCGTTGGAAATTGAGCAAACTGAGCGAACATTTGTAAATTTCAACTTGAAAATGCTTATAACGACGAAAAAAGACGATAGACGTTTTGTAACCTCGAAAATGAGGGAAACCGACAGAATTATCAGGCGAAAAGCATCGAAAATCACGAATAATAAAGTTGTCAGCTTCGAGTTAAGCTGTGACTACGATAGAACAATTCAAGTTGACAAAGCGATTGACGGCAAGAAAACTGTTACAGAACCTGATTCACCTTTGGAAGGTAACAGATTCAACATTCAAACTGCTGATGATGGCAAGAAGACCATAAAGGATAGTAACGGGAAAGATGTTTCGACTGAGATTGTGCTACCGGGCAGTAATCCATCCGGTGTGAGTCTGAATCTGCCGAAATTCGCAATTCCCATTGGCTACAACTGGGTTATCGAGAATGAAAACGCACAAAGCATTCTGAAAGACATGTTTGCAGGTATTAAACTCGACAAAGTATCCGCACAGGTGGTTTTCACTAGGGTGTTTGCAGATAAATCAGGGGAAACAATCGCCGAATTCAAGCTTGAAATTGCGATAACCGGTGAGACCAGGGATTCAGGCAGAATAATCTTTGCAATTACCGTTTTCAATCATCTAAACATAGACGAAATGAGAATTGTACGGATTTTCACCGACAAAGCCCGAAAAAACGATGCAATGCTGAGACTTAGGTTCGAGAGCGAGAGTGTAAGTGTTGACGGCATTGGCTCGCTGCAAATTGACACACAATACTTTTACAGCGACCAAGAAAAAGAAATGCACAAAATCGTTGGAAACTGGAATCTTGTCAATCGCGAAACCGGCAAAATAAGTGATGCCTATACATTAGAATTTTCCGAAACAGGATTGCTCAAATATATTCATCCGCATATCAACGGCAGGGATGAAATCGTTGACATTGGAGTCTGGCGTGTTGAGAATGACATTCTTTCCGTGAAAATTGGCAGGAAACGCGACATTTTCAGTATCAAAATTGATGAACAAACGCTTTTTCTCACCAAGGCGATAAAAACGAGTGAATCTGCGAATATTTTCCCATGGCGGGTAAAACAGACCGACAAATACTTGAAATCAACCAAATAATCGCTCATTTTCTCCATGCCACATCCCTAACCTAAAGACTTTTGTCATATTGCCGATTAACTGAAAGGCTTGTTATCCTGACCATACATGTATGTTTGTTGCCTTTTCCGGCAGTTTGAAGCGGGTTAATACTAACCTTAATCAGCGTTCAAGATTGCGATTAAAATCAGCAAGATGAAGGTAAAAGTAGCAAGGATGATAGGTAAGATATTTGAACAGCTTACATTACGAGAAAAACCAATGAATGAAAAAGAACTTCTAATAAAATGTAATTCCTTATTGAAGCGTGGAACAGCAAAGCTTCTTGCGGTTTCGGGTATTGCGATTTTCGTATTTATCTCGGTTTCAATGTTATCCTACGACATTGCTGATATTCCTGAGATAGTGCATCCGTATAATGTTGAGCCTGTGAACTTTTTTGGCAAAACCGGTGCGGAATCTGCATTTCTCGTGATAAATTACCTTGGCATAAGCGTATTATTGATGTTGTTGTCAACAATTTACTTATCTTCCTATTTCCTTTTATCACCTAAACCAGAAAAGATAATACTGCG
>JAIOTL010000050.1 GCA_021106775.1 Planctomycetota bacterium
AGTTGTAAGTTGTTGTTTTACAATTAGTTATAACGTTCTCAAAATTGCACTGGATTTGGTATAAAATTTGCATGTAAAATGTGTTATAATATAAATGTGAATGGTAAGGGTGCGATTATGTGTAAGAATCTGAAGATTTTGTGTATGTTCTTGTTCATTTATTTTATTGTATCCTGCGGTGTTTTAGTCAATCCAATTGTAAATCTAACAATCATACCTGAATCAATCGATTTCGGATATGTGCAGGTGAATCAAAAAGTTTCAAGATGTTTGAAGATTGTCAATACAGGAAAACTCAAGCTGAAACTTACAAAAATCGAGCTTGAGTTCAACGATTCCCGAACCACCAGTGCTGACCTGCGAATCCAATCCGGGGCTATCATCCAGTTAGTTTCATTGGAAACGAATGAAAATCATGTAATAAACGTTGAGTTCTCACCAAGAAGTTCAGGTGCCAAATTCGCTGAGATTGTTGTCAATTATTCAGTAAATGATAAAAATTATCAGTATAAAGTTTCTCTCAAGGGCACAAGTTATGAGGGTTACATTCAGGTGCTGCCGGCATTGCTTGAGTTTAATCCAGCATATGTTGGTGAAGAGAATACAGAACTAATATACATCACCAATACTGACACCAAACCGCTTACGATTGAATCAGTTACCGTCTGCAATTTCGGTACAAACACATCTTCTGGAGAATTCAGGATAAAAAGCGGCTGGGACGGATACTCAAGGACGCTTTATGCAGGGGTTTCTCTGATTGTCAAACTTTCGTTTAAGCCTTCAAGCTTAAACATGAAAACCGCAAGTCTGAAAGTGAATATTGCTGAGTCTCATTATGATTTTAGCAGCACTCTGGCGGGTTTATGCTGCGACACTCTTGAGTTTATTACCGCTTCAAAATTGGCTGATGCTGAGCAGGATAAATTCTGCAGTTACATACTTGAAGGTCAAGGAGGTGATGGAAGGTACACGTTTTCTGTCCCGAATAATAATCTGCCGAAGGGGTTGTCGCTCAGAGCAAATACAATTGAAGGCACGCCTGAAGAACATGGTGATTTTGGCTTTTCGATTGTGATTCATGACGAATCAGGTCATTTCGCGCATAGGACTTTTATTCTGCATATCAATTATGCAATCCTTTACCGCGATACAACTGATGTTGACACGAACTATGTTTTTGACCGTAACAATGATACTGGTTCTTATATCGTGAATCTCATTGCAGAAGGCGATATTGCTTTAACGATTAATTCAATTACGCTGTCAGGTTTAGGTGTTACTTCCGGTGAAGCAACGATTTTGAGTCAGCCCACACTTCCGCATATAATGCAGAACGGGGATAGAACTCAGATTGTTATCAAAGTTGAATCTCTCCTCGATGAAGGACGCGATGTTACGCTAACAGTGAATCATACTGGCATTAATTCTCCTTTCTCGAAAAATTTTGAATGGGAAAGTGCAGAACCAGGTTCATATATTTTCGTTTTAGACCGCTCAGGTTCGATGAGTGCAAGGTTCGGTTATGGTTTTCCAGTTTATGACCGAAACGGCAACGTTATCCCTTATCCCAATCGCTGGCAGGGAATGCAATCAATAACAGCAGAAAAAATCAATGCATTAAATTCGCACCAAACTTTTGATGTTATAACTTTCGGCACGAGTATTTACATATGCAACTCTTCATTAAGACCTGCAACCTCGGGCAACAAAGCCACAGCAATAGCATGGCTTTACAATCAGGGAACTACCGGATGAACTAATTCATATGACGCTTTGAAAGCTGCATACAATAATTATGGACAGGTTGATAGAATTGAATTTTATTCCGATGGATATCCTGATACTGCACTTTCACTTGGGTGCGGCGCATGCGCCTGTGCCGGTTGGATTGCAGCACGCATCATTACAGACTGCCGAAGTTGGATGAGTCGACAGATTGCGTTATACAATGGTCATCGATTGATGATTACCCAGCTTGGTGGCAGCCCAATGAATTTTATGATTCAGCTTGGTTCATTGCCTAATGCCGAATTTCAACTATGGTAAACACTAATTGTTATTTGATTTAGGGAGAATATTATATGAAACACATTATTTTAAGCTGCTTTTTCATTCTTTTATCTTTTTTTGTTTCATGTGGCGTTACTATAAATCCGTATATTAATATCCAATTAGACAAAGAAAATATCTCATTCGACTATACTCAAGTGGGCTTATTCAAAGAAAAGACGATTGTAGTAACAAACATTGGTAATAAAGAAGCTCGGGTCGTCAGTTTTAGATTGAATTTCAATAGCACAAATACAAACGATACAGAATTCGAAGTTGAACCATCGGTAATGCCTACTTTTTTTATGCTTGGACACAATGAATCACAGTCAATTACGATAAAGTTTTCACCAAAATCAGTTGGAGATAAATCTACAACGCTGGTTATCCAAACTATTGTTTACGATGAATCAATAACATATAAATATCCTATAACTGGCAGAGCATACGAAGGGAAGCTGAGAATCTATCCATATGTTGTTGGTTATCCGCATTCTTATATTGGTGAAAAAAGAACAATGGAATTTTCCATATTCAATGATGATACAAGAGCACTGACAATTACTTCTATATCGTTTATAGATTTAGATTCGAACGTCTCTCCTGAAGAGTTCAAAATTATCAAGGGTTGGAATGGTAATCAATTAATCGTTGAACCCAATAAACCTACTAAAATTACTGTTGAATTTGACCCGATTTCTCTGGGATATAAATCACTATATTTAGTAATCCGTATTGCTGAATCAGATTTTGAAACTGAAGCAATGTTAGCTGCATTTTGTTGTGAGCATATTGAGATTCTAACTCATTCAATAATGCCAGATGCTGAACACGGAAAGGAATACTTCCTAAAATTACAAAGTTCAGGCGGTAATGGAAGGAATTATGGTGTTGTTGAAGGAGAATTGCCAGAAGGATTAGAAGTTGATAATCAAACTAGTTCTATAATAGGTATTCCAATTGAGCATGGGGATTATAAATTCACAATACAAGTGTGGGATTCAGCAGGTCACACGACTTCAAAAATATTTAGATTGCATGTAAATTATGCCATACTTTATAGAGACCCTTTAGATGTTGACCCTGTGATTATTTTTGACCGATACAATTATTCAGGAACATTTACGGTAAATTTAATCGCAGAAAGTGATATTCCACTGGAAATTAAGTCGATAGAATTATCCGGTTTGGGGGTTTGGTCTTATGAAGCAAGAATCAGCTCAAACAATGTCCCTGATGTAATGTATAATGGTCAAACGGCACGGATTGTTATTTCGGTTGTGTCACTTCTTGACGATGCTCGTTATGTTACATTAACAATTGAACATTCAGGATATAACACAGACTTAATAATTGCCTTTGAGTGGGATTTGATTCATCAACAGCAAAAAGTTTTCATCCTCGATATATCAAACGATATGGGCGAAGAATACAGTGGCCAAGTATTCGATATGCACCATAATGTCATACCGGAACCTACCAATCTGCAATTAGCACAGTATTTGGTTGCTGAATGTATTTCAAAGCTTCATCCTGGAGATTCATTTGATGTGTTATTGTTCGAAGATAATGTTTATGCATGTTTCGGTGTTTTACAGGATGCGAATGCTCATAATAGAGAGTTAGCAACGAACTGGGTGTATTTTCAGGATACAAGGAACTATAATAATCTTTATGACGCATTACTTTGTGCATACAACAATTATGGCAATTTAGATAGTGTAGAGTTTTTTACAATCGGCAAACCTGAGACTGCGCTTACTTTGGGATACGGACCAGGCACCTGTTCAGAATGGATTGGTGATCGAATAGTTACAGATTTAGAGAATTGGATGGCTCCACATATTGCTTGGAATCCTAGACATGAATTAATTGCAACACAAATTGGTGGAAGTCCAATATCATTTATGACACAAATTGGTTCATTGCCCAACAGCACCTTCGAACTCAGGTAAACACGGGAATCTGACAAACAAGTGCACTGTTACATTGATTTCGCAACACTGTCGGTAAGTCAGGCATCTTGCCTGACACTTAGAATTAATATTAACAGGCAAGGATGCCTGTTCTACCAATTACTAAGACATTTATTACTGCACACTAAAAGAGTGCGACGATGTAGTTGATTGCCGGGTCGATGATAACATTCTAAAATGCAAATTTTGTATTAGATTTGTTACATGTGTTACAAATACTTAACACTTTTTAACTATGGAAATAAAATCTACATTTAGTGTAGCTGTAAGTCGTTATTTCTCAATGACTTATAACGTTTAAAAATTGTGCTTAATTGGTATAATATTTGCGTGTATTTAAATTATGACTTCAACCCCCATGTTGAAAGTTCGACAATGTGTAATAATTTGAAGATTTTATGTTTATTTCTAATAATTTGTTCTTTAGTGTCCTGCGAAGCATTGGTTAACAATGCAACTCTTTCCCGCGATTCAACAAATGATGACATTGAATTTGTTTTTGACAGAAATAATGATAAAGGTTACTTTGTTGTAGACCTCATCGCTGAAGGAGATACAACATTAACGATTGATTCAATCATCCTGTCAGGTGCTGGATTCGATTCCGGTGAAGCCACGATTATAAGACAGCCAACAACTCCATTTAAGATGCGGAACGGAAATGTTGCGAAAATTGTTATCAAAGTCGTCTCCAAGCTTGAAAATTCTAGCTCTGTAACGTTAACAGTTATCCATTCCGGCAATAATTCAACATTTGAGAATGAATTTAAATGGGAAGTCGATAATTCTCCACATACATTTTTATTCGTCTTGGATCGTTCTGCTTCAATGAGTAAGCGTTTCCCTATGAAACCACCAATAAATGACAGAAGTGGCAACGCTGTTGGTACCCCGAATTGCTGGCAGAAAACTCAATCGGAGATTGCCAATAGAGTTTCTGAATTAACCGAGAAAGATTCATTTGATGTGATAACTTTCGCAACATCAATTTACATCTGTTTTGCAAAACTGAAAAAAGCAACAAATGGCAACAAAGCAATAGCAGTAGCATGGATTTATAATCAAGGAACAACTGGAAAATCGAATATGTATGACGGCTTGAAAGCTGCGTTCCATAATTATGGACAGGTTGACATAATCGCGTTGCTTTCAGGTGGTGAAGCAGATACAGCACTCTCGTTGGGTTGGGGAAACAAGGAATGTGAATCACTTGTGAAACCTAGAATCTTAAAAGATGTTAAAACCTGGATAAATAAACAAAAAGCGAAGTTTAATCATTTCGAATTCAAAGCAATTCAAATTGGTGGAAAGCAGAATTCATTTATGACTCTGCTTGGTTCATTACCCAACAGCACTTATGAAATTAAATAGAATGATTAAAATCAAATCTGCAACGATTGCCATATATTAAAAGAGTGCGACGAGATAGTTGATTGCCGGGTCGATGATATTTACGATGAGATGCGGTAGAATACCCACAAGCAGGCAAAGCCCGGCAAGTGGTACAAGAGTAGCCCATTCCCAGCGATTCAGGTCGGGATATGTTTCATACTCAGCTTTTTTGTGCGTGCCATGGAAAATGCGCTGCCATGCCCAGAGAAGGTACGCCGCGGTTAGAACAATACCAAGACTTGCGATAATGACGACGATGCGCAAAGGTTCAGCCTGGAAACTGCCGAGAAATACCATCGCTTCAGATATAAATCCGTTCAAGCCCGGTAAACCAAGACTCGCGAAGAATGCGATTGTTGCAAAACCTGCAAAATACGGCATTGTAAGTGCCATCCCGCCAAAATCGTTGATTTTACGATGATGTGAACGTTCGTACAGCACACCGACCACAAAAAACATCATTGCCGACGAAATCCCATGATTGAACATCTGCAAAACAGCGCCATTTGCTGATAAACTCGTCATCGCAGCCAATCCCAGAAGGACGTAACCCATATGCGAAATCGAGGAATATGCAACCAGCTTTTTGAAATCTTTCTGACCCATCGCCGCGAGCGCACCATAAATAATATTGATAAGCGCGATAATTGCGATGAACCACATAAAATATGTCGCAGCATCGGGCAGCATCGGATATGAGAAACGGAAGAAGCCGTAACCACCCATCTTCAGCAGAACTCCCGCCAGTATCATGGAAATCGGCGTAGGTGCATCGACATGTGCATCGGGAAGCCATGTATGGAACGGGAAAAGTGGAACTTTAATCGCAAAGGCGACGAAAAGCCCCATAAAGAGCAATTTTTGTATGTCAAGGGCAAGATTCGGCAGTTGATTCATCAGCACGAGAATATTAAACGTGCCTGTCTCGAAATATGTGAACAGCATCACCAGAAGCATTATCACTGAGCCGACCAATGTATAAATGAAGAATTTGAGCGACGAATAAATTCTACCCTCGATAAGTTTGCCGAAAAGGTGCTTTTTATCGCGTGAACCCCAAATTCCAATAAGAAAATACATTGGCAGAAGCACAATTTCCCAAAAAACATAGAACAGGAAGAAATCCAGCGAGACGAAAACACCGAGTAATCCAGTTTCCAGAAGCAGGAAAAGTGCAAGATAACCCTTAAAACCTCGTTTCATCACTGATGATGTTGCGAAACTCGCGAACAGTGCAAGCACACCGAGAATCGCAGTGAGTAACACAAGCGGCATTGAGATTCCGTCAACCGCCATGAAATAATTTATGTTAAACAGGGAAATCCATGTTGTGAATTCGATGAATTTGAAATCGCCTGCATAGCGTGGTGTTTTCTTTTCTGTAGATAGATCACCAGCCAACATTGCATTGTAAGTGATTTGTTGTTTTTTTATTTCTTCTTTGATTTTCTTCTGAAATATGACTTTTTCGACTGCTAAGATGCCTTTCTGTTTCGACTGAGATATTAAGTCTTGAGTTTCATCATAATTGTCGGCAAATTTGAAGCTTCCGTCTGCGGGATTGCCCCAATCACCGTCTTGAATCTGTTTTGCCAAATCGGTCGTGCTATCACTTGCAAACGACATTGTTGCAATAATCGCAAGTAACGCAGTTATGCAGACCGCTGCCAACGCAGTCAACAC
Source organism: Planctomycetota bacterium (assembly GCA_021106775.1). Next base: position 7,104 of record JAIOTL010000050.1, read on the forward strand.
ATGCATTCTATAAAGTTTTAGAATATTTTTCAGGTTTCCAGAATTTTGTGCTTCAAGCAATGATTCTTTTTCTGGAGACGGCAGAAGAATGATTATCAATGCTCCGAGAAGCGGCAGAAAAACAATCAATGACAACATCGTATATACTCCGTTTGGCAATTCATTATCTGAAGATTTGCGTAAAATATATAAATTCTTGCGATGTAAGTAAACTAATTTATTCGACCGTATGATTTATTCATCACAAAATTTCATTGCGGAATAAATCTTCGAAGGTTTCGCGTTTTCCGATGAGTTGAACCTTGCCTTTATTGACGAGAACTTCTGCGGATTTAGGGCGAGAGTTGTAGTTTGAGCTCATTGAGATGCCGTATGCACCGGCGTAGAGGACTGCAAGAATATCGCCCGAATCTGCCAGCATCGGTCTTTTCAAGCCCAGGAAATCGCCCGTTTCGCAGACCGGACCGACAATATCGATTGATGGCTTATTGTCGAATACACCAGCATTAATTTTGCTGAATTCGTCTGTTTTAGGGAAAATATTCTTCGTCAGATTAGCAATCGGGTGATATGCATCGTAGAGCGTCGGACGGATGCAATCAGTCATAGAAGCATCGACAATTGCGAACCGACCCTTGCGGTACAGGACTTTTGTGAGCAGAATGCCGGATTCGGCAACAATATATCTCCCCGGCTCTGCTGATATCCTGATATTTTTGGGGATTTGTGGCTTAATCTGTTTGATGAAATCCTGTAAATCAAAATCGCGATTTTCCAGATAACCTACGCTGAAACCTCCACCAATATCGATTTCCTTCGTCTCAAGATTACGCTCTGATGCTTTGGATATAAGGGTTTTCAGCACATCAAGACCGAGACGATAAGGCATTCCAAGCTCTATCTGCGAGCCGAGATGCATGTGAAAACCAATAAAATTCAGGTATTTGCTGCTAATTATGACATTTAATGCTGAATCCACCTGCTCAATCGATATACCAAATTTATTCTTCTCAGTACCCGTCGTGATGTACGCATGTGTGTGGGCATCGACATTGGGATTAATGCGCAGTGTGATATTCGCGGGTTTGGCGAGTTCATGACAGATTTTGTCAATATGTTCAAGTTCCGGGACACTTTCGACGTTAAATGAATGAATACCCGAATTTATCGCGAATTTTATCTCGCTTTCTGTTTTTCCAACACCTGCAAAAACTACATTATCTGCCCTGTTCGTAACTTTCAGTACGCGGGTCAATTCACCAGCGGAAACTACGTCAAAACCGAGACCAGCATCCGCGATTGTTTTCAGAACCGATAAATTGGAGTTTGCTTTCACTGCATAATATAATTGATAATTCTCAGTGATTGTGCTGAAAGTTTCATTCAGCTCGTTAATTCTCTTATTTATTGTACTTGTGCTGTAAACGTAAAGCGGAGTCTGAAATTCCTTAACTAATTTGTTAATATTCGCTCCGTCAAATTCGAAATTGCCGTTCACAGTTTCAAGGTTTTGAATTTTGAATACCATTTTGTCTTTTTCCTGCAAAAGAAGTGTGAATTGAGAATTATTACTATATTTTTTGTGAATCTCAAAACATAACATTGATATTGTAATCAATTGGCAAGTTTATTGACTGAAAATATACTTGACAGTATCACTGGTATGCTATACTTTCCAAATAATTATTCCCCCGCAAGGTAATGTACAATGCAAAAACTATTCAAATTTTCCACGCTTATCGTGGTTTTATTTATCGGATTGCTGATAACAGGATGCGGAACCGCAGAAAAGACAGATGAGACCCCCGCTGATTCAGATACTCCAGTAATTGATGATAAGGCGGAACCTGAGAAAACTGTGCCTGATACTTCAAAACCCGAGACTGTAAAGCCGGAAACTGTACGACCCACATCTAAAAAGCCCTTGGCAGAAGCTGAAGAAGAAGTATTAGACGTTGAAAAAGCGTACAAGGAATTTGTGGGTTCAGAAGAAGAACTTTATGCGCGAATAAAATATCCGGGTTACTGGCGATTGACGAAAATACCTGGTATTAAAGTGATTCCTGGTATTGATGCAGAAAGATGGTGCAAATTCAGATTTGAATCACTTGATGCAAGTATTGAGATTACCGTGCTGGAAGGCGAACGCGACTTGGACAAAATCATTCCGCAGTTGAAAAAGCGCATTTTGAAGAGATATTCGCTTGATTCTTTCCTTGAGTTGCCACCAAGGCTTGTTGCAATCGGTGATGAGAAGGTTGAAGATAAGGAAACAGAAGGCGGCACGCTTGATACTGTCATTGGTGAAGATAATGAAAATGAAGAAGACTTGCCTGATTTTGATGGTGTTACTGATGATGATGATTCGCAGACTCAGCCGGAAGAAACTGATGATGATGACGAAGAATTGGACGACGACTTAGACCTTGACGATGACGACGACTTAGACCTTGACGATGACGACGATTTAGACCTTGACGATGATGATGATTTAGACCTTGACGATGATGATGATTTAGACCTTGACGATGATGATGATTTAGACCTCGACGATGACGACGACTTAGACCTTGACGATGACGACGATTTAGACCTTGACGATGATGATGAAATGAACGATGACGATGATTTAGACCTCGATGATGATGTCGACGACGACGAAGTTAAAACAGAAAAAGGTGGCTTGTCAAAAGGCGCGAAAATATTCAAACGCAATGAAGTTTGGCTTAAGGGTAAAGAAATGTGGAGTAAAACAGGTTCACATAACAGTGCATCAATTAGAGCCCTTGAATATGAAGGACGTTTTGTTTACGACCAAAAACTGTTCCTCATTAAGGTTTACGCGGTTAATTATAAAAAGTCGAGTAATACGTATTACAGCATATTCGTTTGCGAAGCTGAGAATTTTGTACGGTATGAAGTAGAGTATAGGAAGACTGTTCAAAACGTAAGCTTCCCAAAGAAAAATTCATCAGAAGAATAATAACCTGTTGAATGCCAACAATATTGATACAACAAAAAGACCTGCGTTCGCGCAGGTTTTTCTCGTGTTCTTTATGGTTTTTACGCTCTGCATGTCATTCTGAGCAAAGCGAAGAATCCAGATAAACTAAGCCAATTGTATTACATACATCTGGATTCTTCATTTCACTACGTTTCATTCAGAATGACAAAAACTTTATTTCTGCATGAATGGTATTTTGTGAAATGAAAAGCAGCTACTGAATCGCTATTCAAATTCTTTCTGATTTTCTTCGTTTTCGCTGTCGGTGCTTTCAATTTTCGCTGATTCTTTCTGATTTCCCGCAATTTCGCGTTCAATTTTATCTATTTCCTTTTTGACAGCTGATTTTGCTTGCATGACTTCATCAGCATTCTTCTGCTCGCCAAGTATTTCCTTCTCGATGGATTCCAGCTCATCCTTAACTAACGGGTTATCAATCTCGTTTTCGAGTGTTTTGTTGATTTCAGCGTCATTTTTATCCAAATCCAGCAAAATCTCTTTTTCGATTGCCTCAAGCTCCGCTTTATCTGATGCTGTCAACACCGGCACAGAAGTATGTTCGATGGCACTTGCAGTTGTGATGACTTCCTGAAATTTCTCGTCATTTTTCGCAGCAGATTCAATCACTTTCATGATTAAATCTTCGTTGACCCCTAGCATTTCCTTGGATTTAATTTCCTCGACGGTGCCTATTATCGACTGGTGCGTATCGATATTTTTACTATGAATTTCAATTTTCCGGTCAAAAATCGAAATTTCGCGTCTTATTCTGCGAATTGCCAGCAGAGCAAGCTTTTTCCGTCGCTCAATCATGGTTCCGCTTTTAATCTTGAGCATTTCTTCGTTTTCGATTGCCGACAATTTTTCGATGTCACGCTCAATTTCGCGCACCTGCACCTCGTTCACACGCTTGATATTCTTGATAATTCCAACAAGTTCATCGTAATCTTTAGCGGATAAAATCTCGTCTTTCTCGATCAGCACACTATCCTGCCCCAATACAAAATCTTTTACTCTATTTAACAAACTCATGCTTACTCCTTATTTCGCATTAATATTCCCCGATACAGACTTTCTGCTTTTCTTTTCAACATCTACAATAGGGCATATAAC
>JAIOTL010000329.1 GCA_021106775.1 Planctomycetota bacterium
ATTTATCATGTGGCAAGAGGCGGTGGAAGCAATTCTGATGTTAAGAATCTGCGCACGTTTATTCGGCAGGCGGTGATTGAAGATTCAGCATCGCAGTATCTGGGTTTCAGATGTGCTTACAACGGTAAAGTCAATGTAATCGAGAAAAAAAGCAAGACAACGGACGATTCGACAAAAACAAACGAGAAAACACTAGCGAATAATATCTTATCAACTGAAGAACCAGGTAAAGAAGCACAAAAATATCGGTTGTATTCGGAAGAATGGGAATTTGCGAAATTTGAGTCGAATGCGGAATATGGCGGGAAAATCTCGGAAAATCTCAAGTTAAAACTCGTTGAAATGCGAAAAGACGGAATTGAAGTTTATCAGCGTAATACTGATGGGATGAGGATTGTACGGGTACCTGGCGGATATTTTAAGGTTGGCGATGTATTTAATATTGGCTCTGCAAATGAAAGACCGGGGAAATATATCTGGGTTCCTGAGTTTTTCATGGATTTGACTGAAATTAGCAACGAACAATACTGTAAATTCTTGAATACTGGGAAGTTAGATTATTCGCTTGCTGCAAAATTCTATGACTTCGAAAATTCCAATTCTGAGCTTACATTTGACGGAAAAACCTACAAAACAACCGATTTCTCAGAAAATCTGCCTGTGCGCTTTATCACTTTTTCCGGTGCAAGTGCATATTCGTTGTGGGCATGGAATCAGGGCTGGCAGAATTATGAGAATATTAGTTGTCTGCCCACGGAAGCAATGTTTGAGAAGGCGTCAGCATATGATTATGCGAACAAAAGAAAGCGGATGTTTAGTTTTGGAAACGAGATACTGAATCGTGAACAACTCTCGATTAACAAGAAAAACACTATGGATTCAGATAAATCTTCCGGCGATGAAAGCTCTCTGGGCATAATGCATATGTCGGACAATGTGTCAGAATGGTGCGTGGATGCTTTTCTTAAAGAAACCTGCGGGAAATTGCGTCAGCTTGGGATAGATCTACCTCAGAGAGAATATATGCTTGATTTTTCACCAAACGGTCGCGTCGTAAAAGGAGCAAATTACTCTAACAAAAACATGAAAAAACTCAGATGCTCTTTCCGCTTTAACATGCAGGAAAACGTTAAATCCGCAAATATCGGATTCAGATGTGCTTTCAACACCGGTTATATGCTTTCACCCCTCAAGAAAACAGCAAATCAGGAAGTGAAGATTGTCAGCACCAACAATAAAATTGAGCTTAAGGAAATTGCGAAAAATTTCAAAAAATTTAAAAGATTCAGGAGGCTTAATGACAATATGAGCATGGTGCTCATTGAATCAGGTGAATACAACATTAATGTTACAGATGATAAAAAATTTACGAAAGTTAAACTCAGTAAATATCTTATCGATGAAACCGAAGTAACAGTTTCAATGTTCTGCAAATTCCTTGATGATTACAGGTCGTCGATAGTTAAAGACGGAATTTACAAAGGTGAAACGATTCTGCTTGAGAATTCACATTCACAAATAAACATTGTTAAGCAGGAAAACGGGGAAACCGAATATTCGGCAAAAAAGGGCTGGAATCTCCGTCCAATCTACGACATAACCTGGTTTGGCGCCTACGAATACGCAAAATGGGTTGGTGCAGAACTTCCTACAGAAGCTCAATGGGAATCAGCAGCAAGAGGGAATACTCTCAGCAGTTATCCCTGGGGAGACGATGTACCAACATACCGTCATGCAAGCTTCAAAATCGGCAAAAGAATCGTAATTCCCGGCAAAATCGGCAGTTACAGGCTTGGGAATTCGTATTTCGGCATAAAGGACATGGCTGGCAACGTTTGGGAATGGTGTCTGGATAATTATCATTTCGACAGAATTAACTATGGTGATGCAGTAGTTTCCATAAATCCTTGCGATTTCAGAGTCTCGAAAAAGAAAGTGATAAAAGGCGGTTGCTACAATTCAAATGCTAAGACAATTAAAATATCATCCCGTCGTGGTATCAACCCCGAACTCGTTTATTCTCTGATTGGCTTCAGATGCGTTTATAATTTTCCGAATGAACTGCCTGAAGATGTTGATGAATCAAACATTCGATAAAAAACGCTTAAAAATGTAAAATTAACTGAAATCTGTTTTTTTCTTTTGCAAATTTATTGTTAATTATCTCCTTTTCCATATTTCAACACTTGAAAAAGGCACAGATAATGACCCCCGAATTTGTAATTAATTTCATCCTTATCCCTTTGGGAATCTTCTTTGCAAGAATTCTGGACCAATCCTTTGGAACATTGAGAATTATGTTTATTGCGAAAGAAAAAAAGCTTGCTTCAACTGTTTTGGCTTTTTTCGAAGTACTCATCTGGCTCATTGTGATTCGTGAAGTGTTCAAAAACATGGATAATTTTGTCTCGATATTTGCATATGCCGGAGGTTTTGCTGCTGGAAATCTTGTTGGATTACAGATTCACAAAATGCTTGCACTCGGGTCAGTTTTATTACGCGTGATTACTGCCAAGGACGCATCTCCATTGATTAGTGCTCTACGAGGGAATGGACAGACAGTAACAGTGCTTGATGCTGATGGAGTTAGCGGAAAAGTACATGTTTTGTTCTCGGTCATTAAAAAGCGTAATTTGAAAAAATGTCTTAATGAAGTTCTAAAGCATAATCCGAAGGCATATTATACAATTGAGGAAGTCAGTCGAGTGAGTAATAGCTTGTATCCAGGCTTATCTGCAAGAATGTCGATACCGTTTAACCTAAAAAAAGCTCGATAATTTGCATTTAATTGATTTTAAGATGAGAAAAGCATCGGCATTGAAGATTGCATTTATACTAAAAAATGGGCAAACTTTTGCAATTATGTAATAAGCAGGATAAGCGCTTGAGGACAGTTTGATTTATCAAAAAAAACGCATGTTTACATACCACGTAAGATATGATGTTATATAAACCTTTAAAGATGGGAATTTCTGTTTTATTCAGAACATGGCAAATGATGAATGATGACCTGAACAAAGATAAGCAAGCAAAAAAGATCGGCAAATCTCGAAAAGATCGGCGTGCAAACAGGTCGGACGAAGAGAATCTGCTAATTGCATATCGCAATGGCAGCGAACAGGCATTTGATAGAATAATTAACGAATACGGAAATCAGCTTTACAATTTTATTCTCAGACTTGTCGGAAATCACGAGGCTGCTGAGGATATTTTCCAGGATACTTTCGTTCGAGTGTTGAGAAATATCGAACGGTACAAGCCAAGTGCAAAACTTCTGACATGGTTAATTCAAATCGCGAAAAACCTCAGCTATGATTATTTCAAGAAAGAAAGACTACGCGTACATCAATCTTTGTCAATCGAAGTCGGAAGTGAGGAATATTCGCTTGATTCAATTATCGAAGACAGCAATCAGCCTCCGCCACAAGAATTAATGATACTTGAAGAGGACAGAAAGCTTGTTCGAGAAGCAATTGAGAAGCTCTCGGTAAAGAAAAAAGAGGTAATTCTTCTCAGAATTTACGAAAGTCTGCCATATCGCGATATTTCAGAGATAACTGGAGACCCGGAAGGTACGTTGAAGTATCGGGTTTATGAGGCAGTGCGGGAGATAGCAGCATATATTGAAAAAAAGCATACACCACGAAGTACAGACGATAAATAATACCGGCAGTTTTAATGTTCACAGCATAATACTTTTTGTAATCATCCTGATAAATAGTGATAAAAAAAACAGCTGTTTTCACAGCTGTTTTTAGAGGAGTATGAATCGTGTTGCCAGTCAGTTACTGTTGGCTTGAAGTTGCTAATCAAGTTGTAAATCATTCACCAACAGTTAAGTTGAATAAATCCCAGTTGTTCGTCCTTATGCAGTTTATATAGTGCAACTTACGTGCCATAATAAAAATGATTAATTTTGGTCTTAGATGCTATATATTGTGCTTTATATGAATAGAAACGATACGATATGTTGTTTATGTATAATATATTAGAACTCGCTGTCTAAAATTTTAGAACCTTTTACTCATTTATCTTATATTTATTCTTAACAGCTTTATATATTAAACTAAATCACATAATAATTAATTAAACTATTATTTTTATACTCAATGATGATTTTCTCAGTATCAATTTGTATCATTGTGAATAATTCGTTTTGATATTAAGGTTTTTATGGGCAGATCAAAAAGAGTGTTAATCGTTGATAGCGATAAATCCTTCTCGAAAATGCTTGCAAATAATTTCAAAGCTTGGGGATTCAAACCTGAACAAATTCATACAGGTGCCGAGGCTCTGAACAAAGAGCTATCCGATTACATCCTCGTTTTATCCGAGTTGAATTTACCTGTTATAAGCGGAAAAACACTTCTCGAAACATACAATAAACTCAATAACAAAACACCTGTTATTGTTATTACCGACATGGTTGACGATGAACTTAAAAACCAGATAATTAATATGAGCTTTGTCAGCGGCTGGTACAAAAAACCCATCGATTTGAAGGAATTGAAAAATTTTGTCTCTGAATTCGTTTTTAATGAGCTTGAAGTAATCACGCAGTATGATATTGCTCAAACAAAAGCAAATATCGACGATTCGCTGAACTTCAAGCTACTCCAACGATAAGTACAGAAAGAATTGTCCGACATTAAGGATACACAATTTAACCTGATCTTGGTTAATCCGGATTTGCTGATTCGACAAAAAGATAACATGAAGATGGTTCGAATCTCAGCAGGGATTGCTAAACTCGGCACGGGGGACGGTCGAGATAATGAGAAACCTGAAATCAACGTAAAAATTGGTGAGTTCTTCATCGACAAATATCCCGTAACTAATGCGCAATATAAGAAATTCTTGCGATGGGTAAATATTTCTGCAAATCCAGAATCGTACAGCCATCCAGATCAACCTAGGAATAAAGAATTTGTGCCGAAATACTGGAATCATGATTCGTTGAATCATCCTGACAAACCCGTAGTTGGCGTTGATTGGTTCGATGCGTATGCTTATTC
>JAIOTL010000115.1 GCA_021106775.1 Planctomycetota bacterium
ATAATTGAAAATCTCATCCTCATTGAGGTATTCGAGATGATATCTAATTGCAACACGCTGATTAATTGAATCATCGGATTTTACGAATTTACGAAGTTCCGGCTGCCCGATAAATACAAAAGTCATCGGATATTCTTCGAGTTCCCCAAGGTTTGTCAGATTCTTGATTTTCATCAATGAATCGTGTGAATATGACTGTGCTTCATCAAGCATCACAACCAGAGATTTTTTCGGTTTGACAATATTTTTTACAAATACTTTTTCAAACGCTTTTGTGAGAATGTATTCGTCGAAAGTGTCAAATTCAACACTACCTCCCGAAAGTTTGTCAATCAATTCAGCAAGCAGATGCTTGAATTCTGCATATGCATTAGGCAAATATATTACCATTCTATCGGGTGAGGTGATTTGTTGTTGAAGCACCATTGACGTGATTGTCTTCCCCGCACCAATCTCACCGGTTAACATACCTAAATGTACATTACCTTGTTTAACTAAATATATCATACGAGTAAGCGCTTCTTTATGCTTGCTCCCAGGAAAGAAAAATTGTGGATTCCTGGAATCATCAAAAGGAAACATTGAAAGTCCCCAGTATGCAAGTGAATCATTCTGTGTCATCGGGTATTTCCCCCTATGTTAAATTAATCTTCTATCCTTGATGTCTGCTTCCCACAACAAAGACATCAGGAACCAAATGTTAATTGACCTTTTGACAATGTTGTATAAAAAACAGGTTTATCTGTCTAAACACATATTGTTAAACTATTATATCGTAATATTTCATTCAAAAATTAAGCTTGTTTGAAATAATTATTATTTGACGTTATAACTCCAACAATACTAACACTTACAAACAATCAAAATATTACAACAACTTTTCAACCAATAATATTCAATTGTATAAAAACACAATTCCTTTGTCATTATAACATAATAACACTTAATATCTTCTGATTTTACAACAAAATACTAGCTTTGTGAAAGATTAATGAATTCCAAATACTATTTGATTTCATTTACGTATTTTCTGGGTCACAAACGTACTCATCGTCATCAACGCCTGGTCAATGTGCTTGAATACAGGAATTCCCGCATCTTCCATCATTTTGCGATACGGATCATAAAGATATCCACCTTCTACCACAGCAATAAGCGGTTTGGTTGATGACTTGAAAATCTTGATGATTTCATTGGGCATCGAATCTGCACGACTAATATCCTCAACATGTCCTTCACCAGCTGGCAAAGTGTTCAGATAAGACGTAGGCGGAGTCGGGCTTGCAACAATTATGTCAACGCCAGGATCGGCAACAACAGCTTTGATGATTTTTGCGAAATTTGCAGTATCACACAAAGGCGTTGTATCAATCGGATTATGCACATCAACGAACTCGCCAGGCAATGCTTCTTTGATTATGCTCTGAGTGTCTGCCGTAAAATTCGCAAGTTTCAGATTGCCCAGAAAATCACTCGCAACAGTTGCTTCAAAACCTGCATTGCTTGCGATTCCGACGTTGTAGCCGTTAACATCTCTGTCAGCGAGAAGAATGAACATGTAAAGCAGGTCATCTAAATCTTCAAGCGACCTCGGCTCGAAAATCCCAAGTGCGTCAACCGTCTGCCTGAAAAGTTCGTAATTACCTGCAATTGCCGCTGTGTGAGACTGCGCAGCCTTTGCGCCGACATCCGTTCGGGCAGATTTCCACACCAGAATCTGCTTACCTTTTTTGCTCAGCTCTTTGCAAACTCGCGCAAACTTCCGCCCGTCATACTTTTTGAACCCTTCAATCACAACACTGTAAAGGGCAACATTGTCGTCATTGCCCAAATACTCAAGGTAATCGGACACTGTGATGTCAATCTGATTACCGAAAGATATGCTGTAACGCGGTATTATCCTGTTCTGAATCTTAGATTTCTGAAACGCCAGGAACGCGCCTGACTGACTTATCGACGCAAGTGTCTGCTTTTGGTTCTCACCCTGCGGAAACAGATAGGGTGGAAGGAAGAATGTGTCATAGTTTCCGGGTTTCGAGATAATACCGAGACAGTTCGGTCCGTTCACGAGCACGCCCTTGTCGTGCATGCTTCGGGAATTCTTGATAATCTGCTCAAGTCTGCTCTGCAAATCTGAGCCAGCTTTGACCTCGCCGAAACCTCCGGTAATTATGACAAGGTTATGTACTTTGTTTTTTGTAACCAATGCTTCGATTATGCTTACTGTTTGCTCGCTTGCAGGTATTGTGAGGATTGCGATGTCAATGCCTTCGGGCAGTTCGTCAATGGTTTTGACGCATTTTACTCCGAGAATTTCTGTTTCCTTTGGGTGCAGCACCCAGAGTTTTTCTTTCGGCGCACCGCTTTCAATGAGATTGTTCAAAATAATGTGCCCGGGATTGCCACCCTTTGCTGAAACGCCGATAACAAGCGCACTTTGAGGGTCGAAAAGTTTTTCCAGCTTGTGCAACGGCTTGTCAGGACTGATTTCTTCTTTTGCGCTGAATCTTACCAACGCATCAACGGGACAGAGTTTGCCATTGTCTGAGATGAGTACAGGATTAAGCTCGAATTCTTCGAAAACGTAATCTTCACCGGTTTTAAGTTCGGGGTTTGTCGGCGCGAAAAATTCCGCAAGAAAAATCAGCTTTTTTAGAAGCGCCTTGATATCCGCTCTGTCAATGAGCTTCTGCTTGATTCGACCCTTCCCTTCTAGGATTTTTGTGAGGACGAAACTTTCAAGCATGTGCTCAAGCTGTTCATCAGTACTTTCCTCATCAAAAATACAGGTCGGACGCAACACCAACGCTTTACCTGGCTTGAAATTCTTGCCGTAAAACTCCGTCAGGATTCCGCCGATACCCGATGCCAAAACCGGTCCGAACGCTTCGTCAAGCTTGAATGAAACGAGTAATTCGCGTCCTAGTTCTGGTTTATATTGTACGCGTTCGGTGAACAAAACACCGTCGAAACGCACGTTTGCCCTTGCTGCAGCATTCTTTATTTCATCAAACGCCTTTTTGATTTCTTCAGAATTATTTTCAGGAAACACTATGCCGCCAATGTCGCTTTTATGAAAACACTCACGTGAAACAAGCTTGGCAACGAGTTTATCACTTTTAATATCAACATTTTCCGGCAATTGCATGTAAACAGCATATTCAGGAGTCTCAATCTCAAGAGTATTCAGAATATCATAGACTTCATGTTCAAAAAGCACTTTGCGGTTGTCAGCGACGGCATTTGCAAAGATTTTATTTATTGTATTAACTATTGTCATGTTGCCGGTTAGCATTGCCAATCTCCTAAATATGTGAATGAATACACATTAACATGTAATTTTTTGGTTATAAGAAGAATTTTTGTCGAAATTCAGCCTATTGTTCCGCTCGTATATATGTGATTGTTGTTTATTTAGAAAATGTCCTTCTTTTATTGATATTGGCTTTTTCGCTCAAAAACCAAAAAAAACTTCGATGTTTTTCGCCACTAAGGGGCACTAAGATTCACGAATAAACTAATATTTTTATAAATTTCTTCATCTTTTTTAATCCTTAGTGTTTCTTCGTGTAACTTCGTGGTAAAAAAATTCTTAAAAGAAGGCTCTAATCAGTTTCAAAGCTGTCTTTTTCGCTCAAAAACCAAAGTGTTTTTTTTCATAAACTCTTGAAAACTTCGTTTTCTTAGTGGTTTTTTTCGCGGAAGCTCCGAAAAAAGATTTCCTTTTTTCTACGCTTTTTCAAGTGATTTGCGCCAGCGATGATAGTTTTCGATAAAAATATCAATATCACCGTTTAAAATGCTCGTTGGGTTATGACTTTCCACGTTTGTTCGATGGTCTTTCACCCGCGAGTCGTCAAGCACATAGCTGCGAATCTGACTACCCCACGAAATTTCACCTTTTTCGTTGTAGAGCTTTGCTGCTTCAGCTTCTTTTTTTGTTTTCTCAATTTGATAGAGCTTCGCTTTAAGCATTTTCATCGCCGTATCCTTGTTATGATGCTGAGACCGTTCATTCTGACAGCTCACAACAACATTTGTCGGCAAATACGTGATGCGCACCGCTGATTCCGTCCGATTCACATGCTGACCACCTTTTCCCGAAGCACAAAACGTATCTATGCGCAAATCAGACGGGGCGATTTTGATGTTGATATCATCTTTTAATTCCGGCAGAATATCGACCGCAGCGAAGGATGTGTGCCTTCTGGAGTTGGCATCAAAAGGTGAAATCCGCACAAGCCGATGAACTCCACGCTCACCCTTGAGCAATCCGAACGCCAAATCACCTTTTACCAGAATCTGCGCGTATTTTATTCCTCCCTCGTCATGTTTCTGCACATCGATAATTTCGTTTTTGAAACCTTTTCGCTCGGTGTACAGAAGAAACATGCGCAAAAGCATCTCAGCCCAGTCCTGTGCTTCCGTACCTCCTGAGCCAGCCTGGATTATCAAGAATGCATTGTTATGGTCATGCTCATCGTTGAACAACGTCAATAATTCAAAATCCGTGAACTGCTTCTGTGCTGAACCAAGCATTTCCTCCGCTTCGTGAAGCATCGCTTCGTCTGTTTCATCTTCAGAGGCAAATTCAATTGCAACCTGCAAGTCCGACACAACCGTACTTAAATCATTATATGCCTTTAGAATGCCCTTGAGTCCCTTGAGTTTGCTTATTTCCGCGTTTGCCTTGTTCTGTTCATCCCAGAAATCGGGTGCATTCATGCGTTTTTCTATTTCATCCTCTGCCTTCCGCATTCCATCTAAGTCAAAGAGACCTCCGCAAAGCGTCAAAATCCTTTTCTAAACTTTCGCTTTTCTTCACAATTTCCCACAATAGCATCGCATTCACCTGTATTTAGAAAAATATGAGTTATATATCCTGATTGAGGGTTTACAACAATTTTTGTGTATAAATCTTTGTACAAATGCAATTATAGATTTAAGCTTATTTGTCTCCAATTATCACACAACAAAAATTCCCTTCAATGCCAACACCAATACTTTTATAATTCGGAAGAAGAATATTGCGATGCTTGGTCGGGTTAGATTGAAAATCGCTCAATATTTTCTTAACATCACCTTTATCACAAACATTTTCGCGAGCATTCTGAGATTTATATTTTACTTTGGCAAGACGCTCCATAAATGTTTCACCGAAAGGATGACCCTGAATTCTTGTTTGAGCAACACCTACTCTTTCCATATGTGCTGCATGTCCATCCGCTGCCAACCTTAGTTTTTCATCGGTTTTCAACGCTGAAAGACCAAGCATTACACGATAATAATTGATTGCGATGAAAAGCCTCAATTCTTTTTCTTTGGATGTTTCGTCAGTATCAGCAACGTTGTCGTATACAGCTTTACCGATTTTTTCCATCATAATTTTGTTAACGTGGCGTTTAAATTCCGCTTCCTTAAAGAATTTCTGCGATTTATCGATGAGACGAAACAGAACAAGATATTTTGTCGCAATTTTCTCAAGCTGAGTCTCAATTCTGCCTAATTCCTCATTAACCCATATTGACTTTACATCACTTACCGCTTCGCTAACCCATCTCTGACCACCTCCTGGTGGTGTTTTCTTTGAATCATTAGGATATTTTTCAGTATCAAAGATTCTTTTCAACGCTTCTTCTCTTGCTTTTTCAAGTTGCTCCATCCTAAACTTGGATTTCTCGTCTTTAATCTGCTTCACCCGTTTTGTTGATTCACGCAAACCTTCAAGAAGAAACCTAAGCATGTCAATTCTTTCCTCGTCCGCATAAAGCTTTTGCATCAATTGAATAATGCTTTTTAATGATGTGAATGTTTGGTCTCTTTTTTTACCGGGCTTAGATTTTGAGTAGGATATTACCGATTTTTCAAAACTCTTCAATTTCTTCTTAATCTTATCAGCATTCTTAATTGCTTTCATTTGCTTAGTTGAAACAAGTCGGCATCGCTTGGGTCTGAGATCAAGCCATTCATAACCTTTTTCAGGTACTTCTTCACCAAGTTTTTTTGCCATATAACGCTCAATCTTTTTACGCAGCGTTTTCCATTTGCGAAAAAGTTCACCCAAAAACTCACCTGCCTGAACATCAAGCTGGTTGTCGTACGCATAACTTGCCATAGCCCAATAATCACCAGGTTGACAAGAGTTAATGAGCCAGTAGAGCTCGCACATTACCCATGGTTTGATTTTCGACCATTTTACAGTAACCACTCTCTTCGATTTCCCAAGATATAAGTTTTCCTCATCAGCTTTGTATATTTGATGCACCGATCCTTTGTCGAACCAGTCAAGCAGGATTTCGTACTTTACCAGATATTCCCCATTTTTACGGTTTATTGAATCTCGCAGATGTTCGTCAAGCTCAGCCTGAGAAAGTGGGTCAAATCTGGTTTTTTCATCGGATAAAACAGTTGAGTCAAACATATTTATGAATGCTGCAACCAATAACAAAATCAGAAATGCATTCTTCATAATTCACCTACATATTAAAGAACAACATTATTTTAACGTAACTGCCTCATGCCTTGAAGAGCCGATATTGCTGATATACTGAGTCTTGCTTTCTCGGGCAACATAAACTTTCGTATCAAGCTCTATTCTTCTTAACACAAATATATTATAAAATACCGCAACTATTGTAAAAAATGCTGCGAATAAGTAAAGGTAAAGCCAGCTTAGGTGGAAAATTATCAATCCTCCTACAATTGTACCGATTGACCGTGCCAGATGACCGCTGAACATCCCGAAACTACGAATTGTCGAACGATTTGACTGATGGGCATTGCTCATTTGAATTCCTGTAAGCAGAGGGAAACCGGCTTCAAGAAAACTTTGAGCAAAAGCGAAACCGATTGCCGGAAGTATAAATCCCTCAAGGTTCATCACAAGAATCATTGGAAAAGCAAGCATTGCGAAGAGCATCGCGTTTGACCAGCGCATGAGTTTTTGTGTAAGATAGATATTGAGAAAAGTTATCAGAAGTCCCAAAATCGGTATCAAACTAACAATTATCCCGTAATTCTCCTTCGACAATCCTTTGTTTTCAATAAAATACAGGTTCGCAAATGAGCTGACGATTGCCATGGGAAGGATTAGCAGGAATTGTGCTCCTGACACAATCGGAATAATCTTAGTAAGCTTCTGTTTCACGGGTTCAATCGGGTCGGATTTCGGAGTTCGGATGAAACACAATGGTATTAAACCGATAAAGATAACAGCACCTAAAATCTGTGTCGCTTTTGCAAGTGAATCGTTGCCGAAATAAGGCTCAAGCCACGATGGTAGATTTCCACCGATTACTCCACCGGCAATTGAGCCGACATAAATCCCGATCCAAAACAATTGAAAAACGATTTTACGTAGGCGTTTATGATGGTCTGCATACTGCTGAATCAGCGGTCCAGAAGCAACAAGCATTATCGCTCGCCCAAAACCTGTAACACAGTTGAAAAGTATGATGAGAAACATGCTCTGCATCCAGGGCATAATGAGCAATCCGATACTCAAGATTGTTGTGCCAATTACGACCATATATTTACGAGTATTGTGATTTCGCCTAAAAAGTCTGTCAGCATAGAAACCAAGCGGGATGATAATGAGTGCAAGGGTTAACGAGCTGGCAGCGATTATAAATCCTATTTCGTTCTCTTTGAAACCGAGTTTCAGCAGATGCAGGTTGAACAGGACGTTGAAGCCGATGATAAATGCTACACGCCACCCCGTGCTAACCACCATTAACACTATGTCCCGGATGTAACCGTTGTCTGCTTTCTCTTGGTTCTCCATAAAATCAGACATCACCTTTGCATAAAAATTGCAGTCATTCTAACAAATGCATACAAGATTATTTTCAATTTTTCTTGATACCGAGAGTGTTAATTTATCATACTGAAGTGATTGAACATTTGATTTACTTGTTTCGAACATAAGTTATACTTTGGTTTTGACCTTTTGCGGGGTGTGTGATGGTTGAGAATGCAGATGAGAGACGGAAATATGTTTCGCCATTGAGTCGGCGGTATGCAAGCGAGCAGATGCAGTATCTGTTTTCGGAGGAAAAGCGTATATTGACCTGGCGCGAACTCTGGATTGCACTTGCAGAAGCGGAGATGAACGCGGGTCTGTCTATCATCCGACCTGATATGATTGCTGAGATGAAAGAGCATAAGGGAAATATTGATTGGGAGTTCGCTGCGCAAAAGGAAAAAAAAATTCGGCATGATGTGATGGCACATGTACACGCGTTTGGCGAAGTTGCTCCATTAGCATCAGGGATTATTCACCTTGGCGCAACTTCATGCTTTGTAACAGATAATGCGGACTTGATAATTTATCGAGAAGCCCTGAAACTGTTGCATCAACGCCTGCTCGTTGTTATGAACAATCTCGCTGATTTTGCGTTGAAATACAAAGATTTACCGACGCTTGGATATACGCACTTTCAACCAGCGCAGCCCACAACAGTTGGCAAACGGGCAACACTCTGGCTTTATGATTTTTACGTTGCTGCTCAGGAAATCGAACAGGTTATAAAAAACCTGCGGTTTAGGGGTATCAAAGGTGCAACCGGTACGCAAGCATCTTTTATGACATTGTTCGATGACAACGAGGAAAAAGTTAAACAAGTTGATGATGAAGTTACTCAGACTTTCGGGTTCAAGGATTCTTTTCCAGTAACAGGACAGACATATTCACGCATCGAGGATGTACGTATCACTAATGCTTTGACACTTGTCGCATCTGCATCAGCAAAGTTCGCAGAGGATATGCGTCTGCTATCACATGAAAAAGAACTCCAGGAACCGTTCGGAGAGAAGCAGGTTGGCTCTTCCGCCATGCCCTACAAGCGCAACCCAATGAAATCCGAACGCGTGTGTTCGCTAGCGCGTTTTCTCAAGAATTTGTCGATGAATGCGCAGGATACACATCAGCATCAATGGCTGGAGCGAACTTTAGACGATTCTGCCAACCGCCGGCTGACAATGCCGGAAGCTTTTCTTACAGCAGAAGCGATCACTTTACTTTGCGCAGAAATTTCGGATGGAATTGTAGTAAACGAAGAAATTATCAGGAAAAACTTGGATGAACACGCACCTCTCCTGCTCACCGAAGAGCTGATGATGCATGCTGCTTCCAAAGGTACAAGTCGGCAGGATTTGCACGAGAAAATACGTGAACATTCTCATGCAGCGATGAGAAATCTTAAGGAAACCGGCACAAACGACCTGAAACAGCGTTTACTTGCGGATACTGCTTTTACAGAATTTAAAAATCTAATTGAGTCGGATGAAATATTTGCGAGTCGAGCAGCATCGCAAACCGAAGATTTCGTTAAAACCGTTAGAAAATATATCGCCGACTTCGGCATTGCTGAAAAAACTCCTGAAACATCGGTGTAAAAAAAAGCCCCACTGGGGGGCTTGGGGCTTTTCATTATTTTAGAATAATTCTATGGATTTTAGCAGATTATGTTTCAAAATGCAATTATGCTTTTATTTTTATCGCTTTTTCGAGAGTTTCAAGTGCGAAATTCGCTTCATCCATGCTCAGATTCAAGCCCGGACGGAAACGTACTGTTTTCGTGCCAGCAGCAAGAGTCGCCAGACCGTTATCGAAACAAATCGTCCGCATCTCATCGCGCGCTTCGGTACTCACGCAGTCAAACGCCATAAACAATCCACGTCCTCTGACATTGCTCATCACATTCGGGTATTTCTCGCCAAATTCCCGCAACTTGCTGACAAAATGCGCACCCACTTTCGCAGCGTTTTCAAGCAGATTGTCCTCACGAATAATTTCCGCATATTTCATGCCGCGAAGCATGTCCACGAGATTGCCGCCCCAGGTCGAGTTGATTCTGCCCGAATAACTGAACACATTATTCTCAACTTCGTCGATTCTGCTGTTCGCCATGATTCCACAAACCTGCGTTTTCTTGCCGAAGCAGATAATATCAGGCGTAAACCCAAAATGCTCGAACGCCCAGAATTTACCTGTTGAACCGCCGCCGGTTTGAACCTCGTCAACAATCAACATAGCTTCGAACTCGTCAGCAAGTTTGCGCAATCCCTGGAAGAATTCCGCGCGGAAATGATTGTCGCCACCTTCACCCTGAATCGGCTCGATGATAATTGCTGCGATGTCGTCTGGATTATCCGCGAATGCCTTGCGAATCTGCTCAAATGCCTGCTCTTCCTTTGCTGCGACTTCTTTGATGACCTCATCAGTAATCGGAAATCTGAGTTTCGGATTGATAATGCGGGGCCAATCGAACTGCGGGAACCATTTTGTTTTAGTTGGGTCAGTGTTGGTCAGCGACATTGTGTAGCCGGTTCTGCCGTGGAACGCATCAGTAAAATGAATCGCTTGCATGCCCTTGGTTTCGCCGATGCCCTTGGCAATATTTTTCTGGACTTTCCAGTCGAATGAGGCTTTCAGCGCGTTTTCGACTGCGAGTCCTCCACCTGCGATGAAAAACATATGATTGAAACCTTCGGGAAGTGTCAATTTGCCGAATTTATCAACGAAATACGCAAATTCCTTAGCGTAAATGTCTGAATTTGTCGGATTTGCAAGTGCCGCCCTCAAAATTGCTTTTTTGAATTCTTCATCACCGACGACTTTTGGGTGATTGTGTCCAAGTGGCAGAGATGCGAAGTATGAATACATATCAAGGTATTCTTTGCCGGTGTTCGCATCAACAATGTAGTTTCCATGTGATTTCTCAAGGTCAATCACAATGTGGAAACCGTCAACCAGAATGTACTGTCCAAGCTTTGAAAGTACTGAATCTGCAGAAGTTTGGTACGTTTGCATAGTTCCTCCTTAGGATATTTATTGAAATTTGAGTATTTAACAGGATTTTAAAAATGATAACCAATAACAATTGAATTATGCGAATGGATGTGCAAATAGCGCGGGTCTATTGCTTCGCGGTATTGATTTTAGTGATAGTTCATGTTGTCGTTTAAATTTCATTGATTTCTCAAATGTAAGTTATGTATTCTTACAGTTGTTAGTAAATAATATTTGCTTTTTTGATTAAATCAATACAAAATCATAAAAAACTACATTTTAAAAATTATTTTCATGGAATCAAAAACAATAGAACTTTTAAGAGAGCTTGTTTCGATAGATTCAAGAACCGGAAATGAAAACCGGATTCTGGAATTTATTGAAGATAAACTCATCGATTCGGATTTTCGAGTTTCGCGTCAAAAAGTCAGTGTTTCGGAAAAGCCGCGTTATAACTTGCTTGCCAAGAAAGGGAGTGGAGATTTTGCGGTTATGTTTTTCGCGCATGTTGATACAGTATCACCTGATGCTGAGTATGAAAAGCAAGGGATTAATCCGCTTGAGCTTCGGTTTGACGATGAGAACAAGGTTTATCGAGGGTTGGGATGTGCTGACCAAAAGGCGGGAGTGGCTGCGCTGATTTCTGCATTTACTGATTATATGCCTGATAACATTGTAATAAAGCTTGCGTTTTTGGTGGACGAAGAAGCGGATTCACTTGGAGCATACAAGTTGATTCAAGAGCGTCCTGATTTTCTTGAAGATGTTGCAATGCTTATTTCAACTGACCTTGGTGGAGCCGATTTCGATACTCGTGCCGATGTACCGGGAGTTTCATATTATGCGGGGAATTATGGACGGTTTCCGTTGCGATTGAGCATAAACGGCGAAAGAATTCACGGTTCAATTGCCGGGAACACTCAACCTGCACTGGAAGCATCACGTTTATTATTGAACCTTTGGGAGAATCAGACACGGTTGTTTAAACCCAATGCAGCATTTGATTCACCGAGTATTTCCGTGCGCAATATTAACTCGACTTCTGTTGGATTCTCGTCCTCCGAGCGTATTGACATTGATTTTGATTTCTCGGTTGGTACTGATGTTACAGGTGATTCAATGCTTGCGGATTTGCGCCTTTTGATGATGAATCTTCGTCAGGAGGGCAAGCTTTTACTTCCGAATTCACATTATATGATTGAGATTCCTGACCGTGGGATTCCCTATTTTGGTGCGTTCATAGCAGATTCTGATAACGAGCATATTGCTCGGACGCTGGAATGTTATCAGGACTTTTTCAAGCAACCTGCTGGGAATTGCATTAATCGGTCAGTTGCAGATTCAAATGCTTTTGCAACTCTGATACCCGAAATCCCCGTGATAACACTTGGTCCAACGGGTGGGAATGCGCATAATTTCAATGAATGGCTTCATAAGGATGCCGCGGATTCTGCAACCGCATTCTATCGCTTCCTTATTGAGTCCTGTGAAAAAAAGTAACTGAATGCATTCTCCCCTGCATCGTTTACGCACTTCCAGCAAAGAATACAAGTC
>JAIOTL010000126.1 GCA_021106775.1 Planctomycetota bacterium
ACAAATTGCTGGGCAGAACCTGTGTAGGCGAAATTTTGTATAACGGGAACTTTTCCTTCACCATCAAGTTCGATATCGAGAGGAATACTTTCGTTGATTCCATCATGCTGAATTCTTAATGTGTCGTCATAAATGGCTGTTGCAATCGGCGAAAACTCGATTCTAATTACGACATAGTCACCGTTATTGAACATATCTGGTAGGTTAACATTGGCTCCATTTTTGTCTTTTTTACTCATAATCTTGAAAACAGAACCTGATAAAGTGCTTACATTTGTAATCATCAACTGGTCAATACCTGTGCTTGTAATCTTGATGTCTTGAATCGCTGGATATCCAACCGGTGCCAGTCCGAAATCCCATGGGCTTATTCTGTCCACATCTATTTCGGGGGCATATGTTACTCCTTCAGCATCAATGGGAAAAACAAGTGGATTAACCAAGTCAATTGCATTGTGAAACACTTTCAAATTGCACGGAAAGCTGCCGTCAGTCAAAGGAGTAAATCCAAGAGTAACCGGTGTGATTTCAGCGGGATTTATTACTATTGGTGTGTTTGTACCATTGGGAAAGCTATAAAGACTCGAATGCGAACCATCAACACTTATGCTGCTTATGACAACATCAGCGGTGCCATAATTCTCGAATTCGAAGTCGTGAGTTTTCAGTCTGTTTACGTAAACAACGCCGAAATCGAATTCGTAGTCATTCACCTTCAGTCTTGGGACTGGTAATCCAACTCCTGTTAAAAATATTTCGTTTACAAAGTTTGCACCGTTGTGACTAATCAGCAACTTCGAAGATCTAATGCCTGCAGCGGTAGGTTTGAACTCGATTGTGAGAATAATTGCTTTTCCACCCTGCAGAAGCATTGGTGTAATTGCGCCACTTATAATTCTGTAGTCGCTGTCGGCGACACCGATTAGCGTATATCGGGTAATTATGAAGTTTTCGTTAGCTTTGTTCATTACTCTGAAAAAATACTGCTTGGATTCACCGAGATTGACAATTTTGTAATCGTATGTTTTTGGTGAAACAAGCAGGCTGGTGATTCTGGCGTCGCAGCTTGTTAAAGTTGAAATTGTAATCAATGCAATAACAAGCAATGCATAATGCCTAAGATTACGCATAATTCACCCCCCCCATAAACTAATTTGTGCTAATTTATATATTTAGCATTCAAGTTTCAAGCATCATTCACATTTTATTAAATGTAAGCGACCACTGCCCTCGATTGTTCATTTTTTACTCTAACTGTATATTATTTCTTTGGGGTTGGGGGGATAAGGTCGAGGATGTAGCGGGATTTGATGCAGATGACAAATGTTTCAGTGTTTTTCGCAACCCGTGTTGTAACACCAATCACAACCGGCACATCACGCACTGTATCTATCGCAATCGCAGGTCCGCCAGAATTCCCACGCAAAACCGACACATCAATCGCAATTGTCTTCTCAATCTTACGAATCGCACCACGAGCGGAGGATGGTTCAGCATTGACTCCCTCAATCATATTTTTGCCCTCAGGATAACCTATCACCAGACAGGTATCAAGCTGTTCCGGCTTCCAATCCGCTGACTTCCGAGCATCATACACTTCAAGATGCTTGAAATTACTGCCGATAAGCTTGAGTAGAATCAGATCGTTGCTATCGTTGCGATGCACGCGAATCTCACCGAGTTCCTCATCTTCAATCACGGTAAAACTGTCAAAACCTTCATTTGCAATTGTCAACTGACGCTGAAGCATGCTAAATGCCGTACTTTTCTTCCACTCATGCGAATCAGTGAGTGCAACCACACCCGTTTTCCAAGCTAACACATTATGCGTTTCCATGAGGATTTTCAGGTTGTTGCGCCTGATTTTACGCGCAGTTTTCTCGAACAGCCAGGGTTTCACAACATGTTTATTCGTAATAAGATGCCCATCGGATGTAACAACAAAGCCAGTGCCGCTGCCTTCGCAGAGATATTTTTTACCCTTTTCATCTTGCAACTCAACCTGGCTGTAAACCAGATAAATTGCCTCTCGTGCAACCTGATTTACCTTCTTGAACCTTTCAATTCCAGGATTGTTGCGAATATGATTCTCGTCTTTAACTCGTTCTGCATCTTTTTTTATGTCCGTGCTGAAGCGGTCTTCAATTTTATGAATGTTTACAGTGCCGTTATTATCATCATCCTTAGCACTGCTTTTTCCGTTTTGTTCGTTAATTTTGTCAATTAATAATTTGTCGCGCTCCTGCATTCTTGTTTCGTTGCCATCCAATTCGTTAAACAGTAGAGCGACTACAATAATTAGGCAGATAAACAGAATTGCAATGACAATTGAAAGAGAAACCAGCAGCAATTTTAGGTTCGAGTTTGATTCAGTTGAAACCTGTTTGACCATCTCCTTGATGAATTTTATCGAACCGCCGCCATCGTCTTTTGCACGACGGGCAGCATCATTCAGCGCCATTTTAAGCGTTCGATTATCTTTAGAAATATCTTTGTTGGAAATACGCTGGAATTTTTTTATTTCCGCTTCTTCACTCTCTTCCAAAATTCTGGCGATTTCAAAAGAAACACCCTTTCTGCCAAGCTCGATTTCATCACCATTTCGCAGCTTTGCCATCTCAAATATCTTGATGCCGTTAATGCGTGTGCCGTTTGTTGAGTTCAAATCTTCGATGAAAATCTCATCATTTTTGAAGAATATTCGAGCATGCACAGAACTTACACGCTGGTCTTTGTACGGATCAAACGCAAGCACACATTCAGGATCACGCCCGATTGTGCAAACCATGTCAGGCAGACTCGTCAAATCAATAATATCAATGCGTTCCTTGCGCGAGCCTTCAAGATGTATCAGTTTAATTTTAACGGGTTTTTCTGGTTTACTTGCATACGGAGCATCAATCATCTCGAAACCTGTTTCGCTTTTTTCTTCTTTCAATTCTTTTTCAACATTTGCACTGTTTTTGTCAGGTTTAAGCTCATTATTTTCGACAATTAAATTATCTTTTGCATCATTTTCATCGGTTTTTTCATTTTTTTCGCTTTCAATTTCATCTTCAGCATTATCATCATTATTAAGCGTATTTTTTTCAATATCGCTGTCATTTACGTTTTTCTTTTTGTCCTTATTTTCGTTCATGTGTTCCTCAAAGGTTGTTCAAAAAAATCGCAAATTACCAGTCTGTTGTGCAGAATATCGGCAAAATCTGCTAAAAACTGAATTGAAATCCTCAACCAACACTTATCTTACCAGTGCAATAATTTAGCAATTATTCGTCATATTATACACATTTTGTGGATTTTTTCCATACTTGTTAATTGATTGCGAAATTTCGAGGATTTGCTGATAACACACCCAGCTTGTCATTGGGAGGAGGGAGCAGAACCGACCGACGAAGCAATCTAAGGAAATCCATCCATCAAACACTTTCACACTTTTAATAAACTTACACTCAAACAGGTTACTCGTCTGCAATTATTAAAGAATATCGCTTTCGCTGACGAAGAACATATTACGTTAATTCAATCTCATCAATCGACCTGAACTATTCGATGGAACACAGGGATTGCTTCGCTACGCTCGCAATGACAATGGTTAAGGGTGTTTTCTCTTTAACCGATAGATTCTGTGTGCATCCATCTGTGTTCATAAGTTAAAAGGTGTGATTGCACCATATCTTCGCCAGAATTCGGGGAACAAATAAGTATTTTGCACACAGCCTTCCAGATTTACAAATCATC
>JAIOTL010000035.1 GCA_021106775.1 Planctomycetota bacterium
GACAAAGCAGCCAAAATGCTGATAATCGAAATTACCACCAAAAGCTCAATAAGTGTGAATCCTTTGCGCGAAATCATAAATACTCCAAATTCAGGGGAATTTCTTTAAGGGTATTATAACACATTGTCAAAAAATCAGCAAAATCTTATCCATGAATAACCGCTGTGATATTATCGAGAATGTTTCACAATGATGTGTTTTTTGGTATAAATGCAGGAAATAATTGAGGATGTGATGCGCAAAAAAGTTGTTGTGCTGGGCTCAACAGGCTCAATTGGCGTAAATACGCTGACGGTGCTTGAAAAGCTGCGGGATAGTTTCGAGGTCGTCGGAATCGCAGGCAACAGCAATGTTGATAAGCTTTTGGAGCAGACAAAGTCGTTTAAACCTGCGTTTGTCGGGATTTCAAGCGAGGAATCCGCGGAGAAATACTGTTCGCAGATTGAAAACAACCTAAAACCGAAGATATATTCAGTCTCGGATGCGCTTGTTGATGTAGTTCTTGAAACTCAGGCTGATATTTACGTTTGTTCGACAAGCGTAAGTGCGGGGTTTCTAGCGAACATGCTTGCATTCGAGAAAGGAACGCGAATCGCACTGGCAAACAAGGAAACGCTGGTTTGTGCTGGCGCGTTGTTTCTATCAAAAGCCCATGAGCACGGGACGGAAGTTATTCCAGTGGATTCTGAGCATAGTGCGGTTTTTCAGGCACTTCATACGGGCAAACGTAGAGAAATTCGGAAGATTATTTTAACGGCTTCTGGCGGTCCATTCCGCAATCATACTCCTGAGATGCTTGAAACCGTTACGGTCAGCGACGCACTCGGGCATCCAACGTGGGATATGGGGCGCAAAATCACAATCGACTCATCGACTATGTTTAACAAGGCACTTGAGATTATCGAGGCGAAATGGTTGTTTGGCGTGGGTGCGGAAAAACTTTCCGTTGTGGTTCACCCGCAATCGCTGATACATTCGATGGTTGAATGGCAGGATGGCAACGTTATTGCGCAGATGTCCAAACCTGATATGAAGGTACCAATCCAGTATGCGCTTACGTTTCCAGATAGGCTGGTGAATGAGACAGTTGCAAGGTTTGATGCTCTCGATTTTGCGAATATGACGTTTGAACCTGCGGATTTTGAGCGTTTTCCAGCATTGAAACTTGGTTTCGAGGTTTTAAGTACCGATGACACAACAGGCGCGATTTTCAATGCTGCCAACGAGGTGGCGGTTGAAGCATTTTTGAGCCGAGATATTAAATACACTGAAATTTATCAAGTCGTGAAAAGTACGATGCTGACGGTGAAACCTGAACCTGCAGACACTCTAGAAAAAATCATCGTAGCATCGGAAAAAGCACGAAAATATGCATGCCGCGCCTGTCAGTCCTGATAAAGCAATCCACAGGTTAGTTCTAACCTCGGAGTTTTTTTATAGTTTGAGAAATTAGTGTGATTGCGCGATCGATTTCGGCTGCGGTTGTGTATTTACCGGTTGTGAAGCGCATTGTTCCACGTGCATACTCGCGCGGAACTCCGATTGCTGATATTGTAGATGAAACTGTGATGGAATCTGCATGACAGGCAGCACCAGCAGATGCGGACAGATGTTCGTCCATTAGTGCAAGCGCGGTGTCAGCGTCGATGCCCTTGATGCTGACATTCAGCGTGTTAGGCAGATTCTGAGTGAGATTGCCGTTGACTATGAAATCAAAGACTTTATCCTGCAAACCCTGATGCAACCTGTCCCGCATAGTACGTATATGCTGAATATTTTCCACAAAATCATTCTTCGCAATCTCGCAAGCTTTGCCAAGTCCTACGATTTCAAGCATATTTTCAGTTCCCGGGCGAATTCCCCGCTCCTGCCCTGCGCCGAACATCAGATTCTGCAATTTTAGCCCACGCCTGATGAACAAAGCCCCAACTCCCTTTGGCGCGTATACTTTATGACCTGCAATTGTAAGCAAATCGCATCCAAGGTCTTGAACATCAACAGAAACTTTGCCAATTGACTGACTTGCATCCGTGTGAAAAACAATTCCATGTTTTTTTGCAATCGTCGAAATTTCCTTGATAGGTTGAATCGCACCAATCTCGTTGTTCGAATGCATCACTGTTATCAGCGTTGTCTCAGGTGTGATTGCCCGCTCAATATCTGCGGGATTTACGATGCCGAATTTATCAACAGGAACTTTTGTAAACGCGAATCCACAGTCCTGCAAATATCCCAAAACTTCAGTAACCGCTGGGTGCTCTACCGCAGAACTCACAATATGCTTGCCTTTTTCCTGATTTTTCCAGGCAACCCCACGAATTGCATGATTATTGGACTCTGTCCCACCGCTGGTAAAGATAATCTCATACGGTTCACAGTTTATAAGCTCTGCAACCCGCTTTCTTGCAAGTTTCAGATCATCCTTTGCCTGCTCACCATAAAAATGCGAACTTGAAGGATTTCCGAAGCATTCGTCCAAATATTTCCGCATTTCGTCCGCAACTTCGGGAGCAATAGGCGTTGTTCCGTTGTAATCGAGATAAATCGGTTTCATGAATCACCTTATTTCATCTGCATCATCTATTTCACTCAATATACAACAAAAAACCCCATGTAAAAACACGAGGTTAGTTTTATTCTGAGTCCAACTTAGAAGTTTTCTTCTTTTGTGTCTTTCTTAGGTGCTTCCTTTTTTGGTGCTTCTTCCTTGGGTTCTTCTTTTTCCTCAAATTTGAATTTTTCATCCATGTATTTCTTAACCTTTTCCGAAACCTCACCATGCCCTCTGAAAATAATCTTGCCTTCGGGGTCGATGAAAACCAGCGTAGGAATACCAGTAACTCCATAAGATTCCGATGCTGAACCATCTTTGTCAAAAACGAAGTCCCATTTATAACCCATTTTCTCGACAAATGCTTCTTGTTTCTCCACAGTTTCCCTGCTGCTTGAGCCGATACTTACGATTACAAATTTATCTGCAATGCCTTTGTATTTTTCAGACATCGGTTTCAGATGGCTCTCCATTGCAGTCCGGCAAGGACCGCACCATGTTGCCCAGAAATCGAGTAGAACGTATTTACCTTTATAATCGCTGAGTTTTACTTCTTTACCTGCAAAATCAATTGTTTTCCAGTTAGGTGCAATTGTTCCTTCGCTAACCTGGAAACCAGCAATATTCATCAAGTAGTAACGTAAATATCTCTTTGCTTTGTCATCCTTAACTTCCGCTTTAATTTTGTTCAACAGCTCAATAATTTTCTTGAATTCATCCATGTTTTTGAGCATGAAATTTGCGCGTGCCTGAATGTACAACAAATTCGCATTGTACAATCTGTCTTCGTCTGTAAGTTCACCATCTTTAAGCTTAAAGTCCTTGATTTCCTCAAGTGCTTCTTTGAATTTCTTTGATTTAATCATCATCTCAGCAAGTTGATAATGTAGTTTTTCCTTGAATGCTTTGTCAAAGAAATCAGCTTTAATGCATTTGTCGGTTAGCTTCATATACTCATCATATTTGCCATAAGATGAAAGATACCGCATCGCAGCATTTAATGCAATTTTAGTGTTGTCCAGATTGACACCAAAATGATTGTCAAGGTATTTGACCATCATGGTGTTGTACTCAGCATAGATTTTCATCAATTCCGCTCTGGGTTTGCTTCGGTCGTTAAGCTTCTTTATAATGTCCTGAATAGCTGTCCATGCTTCCTTTTCCGCTTCAACTTTTGGGTCAATCTCTTTCTCAGGAGCTTCTTTTTCAGGTTCGACCTTTTCCGGTGTATCCTGTGCAATAATCGGCACTGCGAAGACAGCAAGAATCAACAAAACGCTCAATAAAATTTTCTGCATAGATACCTCACATAATGGTTTGGATTAAAAATTATACTTTTATAAACACCTATAGTTTGAGTATTTTTTTCAATCGATGAAATAATAACCTGTTTTTTATCCTAAACAAAATATATTTTCAAACCTTACAAAATTTTACATGCATATCAGCATATGCTACAATTTAGAACTTAATTGGCTGTTTTGAAAGGGATTAATATGTTTCGGAATCTTTTTGTTAGTTTATTATTCGTCGCAATGCTGTTTTTGTCTGGATTTATAAGTGCTCAGGAAAATCCTGTTAAACCTGAACCCCTAAAACCCGCTGAACCTGAAAAACCGGCTGAACCCGACAAAACCACGGAGAACAAGAAAAAATACGACATTAACCTTGTTTTCACCAAAGACATGAAATTCAGTGAAGAAACAAAATCTATCATCGAAATGGAAGTCAAAACCCAAGAGGAAACCTTTAACCAGAAAATCATTGTTGAAATCAAGATGGATTATGAAATTCTCAATATCGACAAAAACCAGA
>JAIOTL010000340.1 GCA_021106775.1 Planctomycetota bacterium
GGCGAGGCAGAATCAAGCCGACGAGTTGGGATATTTGGTTCGAATCATAACGGAATTTGGCGGAGGAACTGGCAAAAGTGGCAAAAAAGCACAAAGTTGAATTTTACTGCATCGGCATTGAGTTGCTTTCAGCTGAAAAATACACTGAAAAATGGCGGAGAATTATCAAGGATATTCGCGAAGTTTACGACGGTAAGCTTTGCTATTCCGAGAACTGGGATGCTCGCGAAAATGATACTGAATGGTTTCATGACCTCGATATGCTTGCAATGAACGCATATTATAAACTTTCGGATGATGGCGAGGGAAACCCGTCAATTGATGAGCTTATCGAAGCCTGGTACAAACATAAAAAAGATATTGCCAATTGGAAGAAAGCATACAAGAAACCGCTGATTATAACTGAAATCGGGTATTGCTCAGTTGAGGATGCTCTTGCTCAACCCTGGGATTATTTGTCGAACAATCCGCTTGACCTTGAAGAGCAAAGGCTGGGATACGAAGCATTTTTCCGTTCCTGGTTTGACGAATCTTTGTTTGATGGCGTTTATTTCTATCATTGGCAGGGTGAGGGTGGAATTTTCGATAGTTCGTACACTCCGAGAGGCAAGCCAGCGGGAGAGGTTTTGAAGCGTTGGTATAAGAAGATTGCTGCAAGAGAAGCAAAGAATGACGAATTGGATGACATGACTAATGAGACTGAGCCAAAATCGGAAAATTCTGATGTAAACACCGATGCAGAGGATTCATCACCAAATGCAGATGACGACATAACCGATAAAACCGAGAATAAGTAAAAACTATTTGGGCTTATTGTATTCGTACCATTCGCGCCAGTAACTCTCGTCATAAGCAAGGTCAAATCCGTTTAATGCTCTAAGTGCCTTGAAAATCCCGAGTCGAATCTCAAGTTTCGCGCTTTTCAACGCATCAATCAGTATTTTATTCGCTTCCCATTTAATTTTTTCATTATTTCCAACCGCTGATGCTGCGATGACGATCCTCACCGATTCACCATTCTTTATCGCTTCCTGCAAATTCTCAATAACATTATCACCCTCGGAAAGTTCCTTATACCCCTTTGGATAGATAATCACTTCGACTGGTGAAAGCTTAATCATTTTGATTGAAATCGGATTATCATTTTCAAGCGTGCGCAAAGGTCTGATATCAGCACTGATTTTAATTGCCCCAAGTGATTCATGCTCCGAAGCACCTGATGTATCGTACTCCCAAATATGCTGCCAGACCTGTCCCGGCTGCAACTCAACCTCACCCTCTATTCTGTACGGAATTGAATGTTTGGTCGATCGAGATGCTTTGCCAGACCATTGGGTGAATGTAAAATGTATTATACAGGGTGAATAATACTTCGAGTATGTCGTTTTCGCTCGAGAAACTTCGTTGGAAAACAAGATTTTTAGTATCGAAGATGATACATTTCTCAGAAGAAATCGAAATTTTATCTTGTCGCCGAACTCATAAGAGTCGCTGTCCGCAGAAACCTTCCCCTGCAAAATCCCGCTTGACTGCAAAGCATCCTCAATTTTCTTTTGCATGTGTTTCAAATATTTCACGGTGTTTTTCTGCTCTGGAAACAGGGCTATCAGTGCTTTAGCGATTTCCGCAGCCTTTTTGAAATCATTTGAATCATAAGTGCGTTGAAGTTCCTGCAATTTTAATCTGTAAAACTTCTGAATCTCAACCGGGTCAATCATCTCTTGATGCAATTTCTCTAAAATATCATCATTCAGCCTTTCATCAGGTTTTGGCACTTCCAGGTTAGGACTGCCCTCATCAGCATTATCATCATCCTCGGAAATACTATCCTCATCAGTATTTCCCATTGTGTCAACGCTTTCAAGTTTAATTTTGTTGATTAAGCTGAGTATTTTAAGCTGATTTTCTTCGTCAAATTGTGTTGCTAGATAATCGGTAATTGCGTCTCCCATATCAACAAGCCGACTTTCTGCATCATCAATTTTTTCTTCGTCCTTGCCGAGGAAATCCGCCAACAGAACATCAATTCGCTGCTTTACTTCCTTTGTCAATTCCCGCTTAATCTTAGTTTCCATGGCGTCAAAAGTTGTATTGTATTCTTCGTCATCATCAGTGTAAATTGTACTCCCAGGTGAATAATTACTACCAGGCTCATACTCACTCATGGAGAGTTCTTTTGATGATTTATATCCTTTTGTGTTGCTGCATCCTACAATGAGAATTGCAAGCAACAATAACGACAAGATTATCCTTAGTTTCATACTGAATTTATCCGTAGTTTTACTTTGTTATATAATATTACAACGTTATTGGCGAATTATTCAAATCTGATTTCAGAATACAATATTTAGTTAATCCGTATAATTATTCATTGAATAACACTGGGAATTTTATATTTCTTTTACAACGGAAATCACTTCATTTATACTTTATTTGGAAATATGTAGTTAAGGAGTTTATGATGTCAAAATATACCTGTTTAATTGGGTTTTTTATCATACTCTCAGCATCTGGCAGTCTTATTGCATCGGATTCAGTTTCATATCCGGACTTTTCACTTTCGCAGAATCATCAAGAATCGACTGTTTTTACAGCGTCTCTCTGGAGGATAAGATCGGAACTTCAGTACAATAAATCGGCATCTGTTTTCTGGAATCAGAAATATCGCACAGAAGTCGGGCAGATTTCTATCTTGCCGTTAGAATTAATAAGCTATGATTATAATAACAAAACTGAAAAGGCGGATGCAGGCAGTATTAATGAATATCACAGCATGATTCAGCTTAGAGCGGCATTTTACAGGAATTTCTGCGTTTACCTGGGTGGTGGATACTCAATTCTGGAAATCGATCAAAGTACAGACTCCGCAGAAACCTTTGAACGACTTTATGGGTATCATTTCAGCACGGGTCTTGAAGCTGGATTTCCTTTGGGGCGTTCATTCACAATCGAATTAATGGGTGAATGGAAGACTTGGGAAGGGGCAAGTAGTATCAATGATTCGCGAAATTATGTTTATGGACATAGAATGCAATTTCAGATTATGTTTTTATTTGAGATTTTTGGTGGGAATAATACATCAGCACTTAACATAGGCATTGGTGCTGGCTTGCACTATTATCACGAAATTTGGACAATTAACGAAACAGAATACACAATCTCGCCTAATAACACAAACTCATTGGATAACGGCTCTGAAGCATATGATGTCATTGCAGCTCTTTATTATTCTATTGGGCACTTTGTAAATATCGGGGTTGAAGTCAAGCCACTGGGCATTTTTGAAGCAAGAATCGTATTCTCATTCATATTCATGTAAGAATTTATTGTCATTTTATTTATGCGAAGGTTGTTGTAAATAAGGCTTTACTGTCTGAGTCTTTTTTACGAATAAATCGATTGTTTTAATTCATGCTAAACGCAATCGGGTTTCAGTAGTTAAACTATAGTGTGTTTGAATACTCGAAAATTTGTCATTCCTGCGAAAGCAGGAATCCAGATAATAAGCTAAATATCGCTGATTCTGGATTCTCAATCAAGTTGAGAATGACAATAAAGGTCATTTTCAAACACAAACTATTAGCTTTTTAGAGGAAAACATGGAAGACATCCTGATAAACCATATTGTCGAACAAAAGAAAATCAGCAGCGAGAAACTCCAGGAGCTTTTGCAGCAAGCAACGGAGATGGGTGAATCAATCGACCAGGCAATTATCAAAAAGGGTTTGTTTACTGAAGACGAGATGCTGAACTTTTACAGCGAGTATCTCGGATTGCCATATTATGAAACGCTGACCAAAATTACTGTGCCTGAGATTTTTCCCGATAATGTTTCAGTCGCATTTGCCAGAAATTACAATCTGGTAGCACTTGAGCAGAGTGACGGTGAGATGATTGTGGCGACCTGTCGTCCGCTTCAGCTTTCGCCGATGGACGAATTATCAAATTTACTCGGTATGCCAGTGCAGCCTGTTCTCGCACCTCGCGTGGAAATCAGCGCACTAATCAATAAAGCATATCAAGCTCGAAACGACCTTGTCGAAGACACGATGAAGAAAATCGAAGAGGGCGACCTCGAAGATTTGATAACCGAGGTGGATGTTGATACCGAAGATATTCTTGATATGGCGAATAAAGCGCCGATTATCAAGCTTGTCAACAGCATTCTGTTCCAGGCGTTGAAGCTGCGTGCGTCTGATATTCACATTCAGCCTTACGAATATAAATTGCAGGTTCGTTACCGAATTGACGGTATTTTGCACGACCAGATGACTCCGCCCAAAAAGATTCAGGATGCAGTCATCTCTCGCGTGAAAGTTATGGGTAAAATGGACATTGCAGAGCGCAGACTACCGCAGGATGGTAGAGCTACGATAAAACTGGGGGACAGCGAGGTTGACATACGAATTTCGAGTGTGCCAACAGCTTTCGGCGAGAGAATCGTGATGCGTTTGCTCGATAAATCAGCAAGACTCTACGAACTAGACGAAATCGGGCTTGAAAGAGATAATGCAGCAATGCTCAGCGAATTTATCAATTATTCTCATGGTGTTATACTTCTTACTGGTCCAACCGGTTCTGGTAAGACAACGACACTTTATGCTGCGTTAAATCGCGTCAATTCCAACGAAAAGAACGTAATTACGATTGAAGACCCGATTGAATACCAGATTCACAATGTTTCACAGATTGAGGTGAACCCGAAGAAAGGATTGACTTTTGCTCGTGGATTACGCTCAATTGTGCGTCAGGACCCCGATATCATCATGGTTGGTGAGATTCGTGACTCTGAGACAGCACAAATCGCCATCCAGTCGGCGTTGACGGGGCACCTTGTTTTTTCAACTTTGCATACAAATGATGCGCCAACCGCGGTTACAAGGCTTGTAAACATGAATGTTGAGCCGTTCCTCGTTGCGTCTTCAGTTATCTGTGTTGTTGCACAAAGACTTGTCAGAAGGGTTTGCAGCAACTGTCTGACGGATTATGCTCCCAAAGATGATGAAGTAAAAGCCTTCGAACTAAATCGAAATAATGGAAAACTTGAAATTATTCTGCCAAACGGTGATTCTTCAGTGGGTTCTCTCATAAAAGGTGTTGGCTGTCATGAATGCTTTAACACAGGCTATTCAGGGCGTACCGCAATTCACGAAATAATGAAGATAACAGACAAAGTCAAGGATTTGATAATGGATAACAGCTCGAGCAGCGATATAAAAACCCAGGCGGTTAAAGGTAGCATGCTCACTCTACGACAGGACGCGATTCGCAAAGCACTCAAACGAATTACGACTCTTGAAGAGGTTGCACGCGTAACTCAGCGCGATATCATCTAGTGCTTTGTCAAGAAAGTAGTAAAGGGTTCAA
>JAIOTL010000365.1 GCA_021106775.1 Planctomycetota bacterium
AGAAATATGCGCAAGCCACCGAACATTTCAAGATGGCTATTGCAGATAAGAAGCAATTATTCGAGGCGTGGTATAATCTGGCGTTAACGTATGAAAAGCTCGAAAAACCTGATAAAGCCGAGAATTGCTACCTTAAAGCACTGGAAATTCAGCCTGAGAATGCGCGTTTGCTTATCAACTTCGGTATGTTTCTGTACGAAAAAGGCAACAGTTCACGCGCTTACATCTTCCTGCTTAGAGCAACCGAAGCGGATGACGACCGAGCATATCCGCTTGTTGCGCTGGGTTATTACTATCAGCTTGAAAAACAACCTGAAAAAGCACTTGCGATGTATGAAAAAGCGGTAAGAATCGAGCCTGACTACGCGCTGACGTATTATCGGCTTGGGTTTTTCCACGAGGAAAAGAGCGAAATCGAGAAAGCTAAAAACTTTTATCGTCAGGCGGTGAAATTCGACCCCGAAGATTCAATTGCTGCTGAGCGATACGCCTGGGTTCTAGTCAAACTGGGACTTGTAGCAAACGCAATATCAGCATTTGAAAAGGTTATCGAGCTTGAGGACGATTATCTGCCGGCATATCTGGAATTGGCGAAATTGTATCAAAGCTCGAATCTGCATGAGGAGGCGATTATAACTCTCTGGGAAGCGCGGACAATTGAGCCTGATGAGACGGAAATCGCAAGATTGCTGATAAAATCATACAACGCGCTCGTAAAGAAAGAAATTCTCGACGCAAATAAGTCGAAAACTGCTGACAATACATCGACAGATAATGATTAACAGACTGTCAATAAAGAAAAAAACTTTAAAATTATCCAAAATTCAAAAAATTGATTTCAAAGGACTGCTAAAATGCCGTTTAATTCGGAAAAGTGTTTACTTTTTCAACTCAATTTTTATATAATCTCACCAATTCCTTTGAGGTACTGAAATGTCAATGGCGACAACGCAACAAACTTGGACACTAAAATCAATCGCATCTCTGCTATCTCAGCGTGTTGGATTGCCTGAAGATAAGTCCGCAAAATTAATCGACACAATCACATTATTTATATCGCAAGCAATCAATGCAAATCGCGAAGTCGTTATTGATGATTTCGCAAAGTTAAAACTCAACCCAACTTCACAAACTGAGAATATAAAACCTTTGCTAATTCCAACCAACGAAGTTATCTCACCGATTGCACGCGCACTGAGTATTAACGTAAACATAACAAAAAAAGCGATTACATCATATTTTGCAATAGTAAAAGAAAAAATTATCAATAATGACAGGTTGAAAATCGACCGTTTCCTTGCTTTGAAAATTACTGAAGAAAAAGCACGAATTATTGACGACCCGATTTCGGGACAAAAAACGATTTCACCTTCGAAAAAGGTCATTTCGTATATGTCACACCCAAAATTCAAGCAGGCAACTGGAGGCAAAGAATTTCAGTTCATTCCATCGGTTTCGCTTAAAGAAGGCGTTGAAGCAATTAAAACATCCGTCATTCTGCTTGCGATTCCCGACGAAGATTTCTTCACTGACACCCTGAAATACCATTTCAACAAAGAAGGCTGGAAAATTCAGATTGCTAAGAACATGGACGATGCGTTCGATATAATTAATGCGGGAAAGGCGTATCTTGCTATTGTTGACAGCACAATGCCCGATTATCTGCGACTCTGCGAAAAAATTAAAATTACGCGTTCAACATCACTTATACCTTTGATTGTCTTGCTGCCAACCGGTGCAGACATCAATAAAGCTACAGAATTCAGAGTTCAGGGGAATGAACAGCTTGCCCAGCCCTTTGAAGTCAAGAAACTTCTCTCAATTTCAGAAGCAGAACTTCAACGCGCCTCCGAAGAACAGATTATTTTCGATCAGGAAATTCAATTTCAGTTCCCAACAACTGACGATAATATTGACCGTGCAAACGAGATGGCAGCATCGATTTTCGCAAATTCAGGACTAAATGATGAGGGGCAGGTTGCGCTCAGTGCAGCATTCCGTGAAGGCGTCGGCAACGCCGCCCAACATGGCAACAGATATCGCAGGGACAAAATAATCAACGTCATGTACCTTTTGGACAAGGAAAAAATCACGCTGATCATTGAAGACCAGGGTAACGGCTTTGACTGGCGTTTGTACGTTGATGATGCCAAGGGTTCGCGGGCGGTGGAGAAAGCGAGACGAAGACATCAGCAGGGCAAACTTGGCGGACTCGGAATTATGCTTATGACTCGTTGTACCGACAAAGTCGAATACAATGAAAAAGGCAACACGCTTACGCTTTACAAGGGCTTGGTCAGCACAGAAGAATAATTTCTGCGAGTGCCTGAATTTGCTTGGTGAAAAGTAAGATAAATTCGTACCAAGAACCTTACAGTTATTGAATTCATCCCAAATATATTATATAAATCGATAAAACTCGCAAAATCTATTAGAAAAGGTCAATACATGGAAAATCATAAAGAAATCGTACAGAAAGATTCAACGCAATTTTTGCTGTTTCTCATAATCATTGCAATCGGCATATTCACTCTTATTTTCCTGATTTTGGCTTTTATGGGCAACGATTCTGCGGAAACAGACGAGATTATTGTCCCTGGATTTCAGAAACAAGCGGACGAAGCGATTTCAATACTGGAAATGCTGAAAAACGCTATGCTTGCTCCCGACAATATCGACAAACCTGAAACTAAAATTGCCATCGAGTCGATAATTGACGGCGATAATATCACCAATCTCAGCTTTAAATTCGATATTCTAACCGGCAGTTATGGGCAGTTGTATTATTATCTTAACAGTGACTTCGTTTTCCACAAAGGCGGTGGAAAGCCTGCAAACGGGTTCGAGTTTTACATTGAAGCGAAATCAAGCCTAAAACGCAGTGCGAA
>JAIOTL010000198.1 GCA_021106775.1 Planctomycetota bacterium
TGTAATTCCCGTGAAAACGGGAATCCAGACTGATACATTATTATATTCTAACTTATTCAGGATTCCCAATTAAGTTGGGAATGACAGTTTTTTTGAATCCTTTACTACTTTCTTGACACAGCCTATCCAACTCCGATAACAGATGTACAACAAATCACCAATTTTACATGCTCGTAATGATAAACGAAATAGAAACAACGAAATCCTGGTCCTTACCTTCTTCAAACAAATCTATCCACAAAATATTCAGTTGGAACCACAGTGGACCATATCCAGGATTCGTTACATCGGAAACATCCTTCAAAAACCGCAGACTGAAGCGATACGATCCGAAACGCCCGTAAGGTTTGAGAAAACGCTGATTCCAAGTTACCGCACCAGTAAATGAAATCACGTCTGCAAATTGCCATGCATTCTGTGAAATAGTTTGTATACCGAGATCGACAAGCGTGCCATCATCATGGTTCAAGTCGGGCTCAAGCATGCCGTTATCTCCATAAATCCGCTGATGAACACTGGCGAAATATATCAGATTGCTGCCTTCAGCACTTTTCTGAATTTTTTCAGGATAAGACATAACTTTTACATAAATTTCATCGAGAAAATTCGGCAATCCATACTCGGTATCATTATCTCGAAGTCCCTGAAAATTATTCCTGCGCAATCCGACCAAAAGCTGTGCATTTTCGATAATAAACAGATACGAAAGGTTAAGATCCCAGTATATCGGCGTTTCCGTATCATATTTATCAAAAGGATCTGCCCAATTGGCATAACCTTCGAAGCGTAAACCCTTAAATTGCAAAAAACCACCAAGCTTCAGGTTCAACTCGTCATCAGACATGAACCAATCACGCCAATAAAATTTATTACACCAACCGCCATACGCACCAGCATGAAATCCGTCTTCCCAATAATCTTTTCTGACCCGAATATTTGACAAATACCACATAGCACTGCGATGAAATGTTGGCTCTTCGTCATGTTCTTCAGCGATTACTAAATCTGACATCAGCAAAATAATAATCAGCGTAAGTATCATAAATATAGTTTTTTTCATGCTTCCCTCAGTTTTTTCAAATCTTATCGGTAAAACTTGCTTTAATTTAACGAACCCGATCAACTTTTATCAATTCCTATAGCTTTATTTTTCATTTTTTGTTCAAAAACATAGAATTCAATGCGTTTTAAATCCTTCGGTATAAAATGGAAATAGTTTGAAATTAAGTTACAGAATCGATTGTTATTTGATAGAATTTTCCCTTCAATTCGCAAAATTGCACAACTTCTGATTTCAAGGTTTTAAATGTCCCCGAGAAAAACAAATAATCGCAAACCAAATAATAAAAAAAAGCAAAATGCTTTGAAAGATGCAAAGCAAGCTTCTGATACTTTTGAAAATACGTTGATTGAGGGTGAAACAGCATTGTATCAGAATAGAAAAATATTTATCAAAAATGCCAGAGAACACAATCTACAGGGAATCTCGCTTGAATTACCGCGAGAAAAGTTCATCGTTTTTACCGGTTTGTCGGGCTCAGGAAAATCAACACTTGCATTTGATACGATTTATGCGGAAGGTCAGCGCAGGTATGTGGAGTCGCTATCATCGTATGCCAGGCAGTTTCTGGAACAGCTTCCCAAGCCTGATGTTGAGCAGATTTCAGGTCTTCCACCTACGATTGCTGTGGAACAGCGCAGTGGTCATGCGAATCCGCGTTCGATTGTTGCGACCACAACTGAAATTTACGATTATCTGAGAGTGCTTTTTGCACGGGTTGGGACGCCATTTTGCCCTAATTGCAGCAAGGAAATCCGAAAAGATGAAATTTCACAGATAATCGACAAATTGCTGAATTATCCTGGGCAGACCAAGCTTATGATTTTTGCACCTGTCGTTCATGATGAAAAAGGCGAGCATAAGGAAATTATCGGACATCTTAAACGGACTGGATTCGTTCGTGCGCGAATTGATGGAAAAATCATCGAATTGCCCGAAATCCGAGCCCTTGACGAGAAAAAAAAGCACACAATCGAAGTGCTTATCGACCGACTCAAGGTTAAACCTGATATCCGAACCAGACTTGCAGATTCAATAGAGCAAGCACTTCAGCTTGGCGAAGGTACAGCATTGATATCGCATCTTCTGCCTGCTTCTGAGCAGAATGAACATCTGGATTTTATTGCACATAAACTTGCGCAGTTGCGTAATAACAACAATTCTCATACGCAAAATGAAAATGTGCCTGTTGAAGAGGATGAAATTCGCGAAAAACTTGCGGAAAAAGCAGGCAGCTTTGACGGCACATGGGAAGATGAACTTTTCTCCAACATTTATTGGTGCCCATACTGCAGGCTCCATTTCGAGGAAATTACACCCACGCTTTTCAGCTTTAATTCACCTTCCGGCGCTTGTCTTGCTTGCAGCGGTCTCGGTACTGTGCGTGAATTTGATATCGACCTTATGATACCAGAGCCTGACAAACCGATTGCAGAAGCACTTATTCCCTGGAAACCAGGAAATACTAAAAGTGGCGTATATACAGGCTATAATCTAACTAGTTTCGCTAAGAAATTTAAAGTTAAGCTTAGTTCAATATTCTCAGAGCTTGACGATGTATTGCAGGATGCATTACTGTACGGTTTAACTGACAAGGTTCGAGCAAAATACTCTGTGCGAAAATGGGAAGGCATGATTCCGAGTTTGAAACGCCGTTACCTTGAAACCGAGTCAGACCTTGTTCGTGTTTGGATGACACAGTTTATGCATGAGTCAGAGTGTCCATCATGCAAAGGTAAGCGTCTTAAGCCGTTTCCACGTTCAATCAAAATTAACAGCAAAAACATTGTCGATGTTACCGAACTCTCCGTGAATACCGCATTGAAATTCTTCCAAAAACTCAAATTCTCGCCTGAAAAGACAAATATCGCCGAACCATTGCTTCGCGAAATTATCGCCCGACTCGGCTTCATGAGCGATGTGGGTCTTGAATATCTTACGCTAAATCGAAAATCAGGCACACTTTCCGGCGGAGAAGCGCAGAGAATCAGGCTTGCAACGCAGGTCGGCGCAGGTCTTGTCGGCGTTTGTTATGTTCTTGATGAACCTTCCATAGGTCTGCATCCGCGCGACAACAGGAAACTTCTGAAGACTCTTGAACATCTCCGCGACCTCAACAACACGGTAATTGTCGTCGAGCATGACGAAGGTTTCATTCGTGCAGCAGACACA
Organism: Planctomycetota bacterium; assembly: GCA_021106775.1. Next base: position 3,233 of record JAIOTL010000198.1, read on the forward strand.
ATTATCGATTTAGGACCCGGTGCTGGAAGGCATGGTGGGGAAATAGTACATATCGGCGGAATCGATGACCTCGAATTGAATGAGGATTCACTCACCGGGCGTTATCTTTCGGGCAAACTTGAGATTCCGGTACCGATGCTACGACGCAAGCAACAAGCGGAATATTTCCTCGAGCTCAAGGGTGCCAAAGGAAATAACCTGAAAAATGTCGATGTAAGCTTTCCGCTTGGTGTTTTTATCTGCATCACCGGCGTTTCCGGCTCCGGCAAGTCCTCTCTGGTGAATGAAACCCTTTTCCCAGCTCTTCAAAAAAAGCTCAAAATCAAAAAAGCCCGTCCGCTGAAACACACCGGCATCACCGGCACATCATTCGTTGATAAAGCTATTCAGATTGACCAGTCAGCAATTGGTAGAACGCCGCGCAGCAATCCTGCAACGTACACCGATGTTTTCACGCAGATTCGGTCGATTTTCGCAAAAACTCGCGAGGCGCAGGTACGCGGATACACTGCTTCGCGATTCTCGTTCAATGTCAAGGGTGGCAGATGCGAGGCATGTCAGGGGCAAGGAAATAAAAAAATTGAGATGCATTTTCTGCCTGACGGTTACGATACATGCGACGTTTGTAAAGGTACACGCTTCAACCGTGAGACGCTCGAAGTCAAGCACAAAGATAAAAATATCGCGGGCGTGATGTGCATTACGGTCGAGGAAGCACTCGAATTTTTCACCAATTTCCCGAA
>JAIOTL010000360.1 GCA_021106775.1 Planctomycetota bacterium
AAGCGTTGGTGTCATGGGCGATGAACGTACATACGAAAATATCGCATCGATTCGCATTGTCGAGAGCGTTGATGCAATGACAGCGGATTGGGCACGTGGGCCTTACGAGGTGCTTGACCGAATTGCTCGCAGGATTATCAACGAAGTGCGAGGCTTCAATCGTGTTGTGTACGACATCTCAAGCAAACCGCCTGCCACCATCGAATACGAATAAACCATCACCGATTTCTGCATCATGCTTCACTTCTTTTTTGGAAGAAATATCTGGGTGCTGACGGGAAAGACCTCAGGATGACAATGAGCGTAAAACAGATGCCAAAATATAATAACTCCAGTTGCAATAACAGCTTCATTGAAGTGGATTTCACGTATGACGGAAATGCCAGATCCACCGATGACCGAAGCAGCAAACTCCGGAAACATCAAGCACAAGCCGGTTACGATAAAAACAAAACTGCCGAAAATCACAGCATAATAATCCAGTTTGTGTCTGAGTCGAAATCTGCTGACTTTTTCTTCAAACGGTTTCAAAATATCACTTTTTGTGATGAGTAACCCACGATTCCCCTTAAATAGATGAACTATAATGAAAACAAAATGCACCAAAAAGTACAAAATGTAAAAATTCCCCAAGATTCTGTGAATAGAAATAACATTCGATAAAGTTCCAAATATGCCAATGAAAAATTTGCTGAATTCACCCATCGGCTTAGCCTGCACAAAACCTGTTATAGCTAGCAAAGTAAAAAGCGAAACTAGTAACCAATGCTGAAAAATCTCTGATTGTGTATATTTTCGGACTTTTCTGCTCATAAATAAAAATACCTTTTAATTATTTAATGTTATTATACGATTATGTGTTAAATATTATATAAAGTACCAAGTGATAATCAATTTTAGAGTGAAAAATAGTTATTATTTGGAATATTTACAAAACTTATGTAAAATTTGTAGTTATTATAATATTAAGTTACAAATATTTATGATATTTGGTAAAATAAAATAAATTTGAGAAGTGATTATGAAAAAATACTTTAGTACAAGCGAAGTTGCTCAATTATGCAATGTTCACAGGAACACGATTATTGCAGCGATTAAGAAGCGTATTCTTAAAGCTCATAAGACTCCCGGTGGACATTCTCGAATTGCTTATACTGATTTAGTCAAATTCTGTCAGGAAAGAGGTATTCCTTTTTCTGAACCCATTGTAAACGGCGTGAAAGTTCTGATTGTTGACGATGACCCGATACTACCAACCATATTAGCAAAAGGTCTGGAGAGTGAAGGATATGCGGTTGCAATTGCGCAAAACGGTTACGATGCTGGCTTCCTGACTATCGAATACAAGCCGATTATCATACTTCTTGACGTTTTATTGCCTGACATCAACGGTGATATCGTATGTAAAAGAATTCGCTCGCATTCGGAAACAAAAGATATTTACATAATCGCAATGTCTGGGGTAAGCAATACTCGTGTTGAAACACAGATGATTGATGCAGGTGCCGATTATTTCCTTCCCAAACCTTTTAATCTCGACGATGTTTTACGAATTGTGAATAAACTGCGTGATATACATCTGAGAAAAAAAGATACGACAAATAATCAAAACGAATAAAGATTATTGCTTGAATTTCAATTGAATTTTTATAAGATTCTATATCATTCAATAAAAACGCAGATAAATCATTGCAATTTGCACTGATCCAGCCATGCTGGTTTAAGTTTACATGGCTGTCATTAGGTCAAATATCTCTTGTGTCCTATTGCCAGCGGTGAAAGTAAATGCAGGTTTACCTGTGAGAAATAAAAAGATAAACTGAACTCGAAATTGATTTTATCGTTTATCAATTTGTTACTGTAAAATGTTAAGAAAACACCCCTGAAAAATATTTTACTTGAATGGTTGATTTTCTTACATTTTGTACTAAAAAACATCCCCAAAATTGATAGTGTTTAGAAATGCAAAAATAATCAGCCCCTAACGGTCAATATTTTCTTAAAGGAGACTAACATATGTCTTTCACTAAACTCATCGTATTAGTTCTGGCGATTCTATTAGTTTTCAGCTTGTTTGCTGGTGTAGTTTCTGCACAGGACGATGAAACCGACACATCAAGAGAGATCACCCTTGGTCACAACTTGAAAGCAACCGGTATTGTCGGTGTTTTCATCGCTTTGCTTTCAATAGCGATGGTTGCGTTCGTTATTGAGCACTTCATTAATGTTCAAAGAACAAAAATCATTCCTCCTGAAATTATTCAGGAACTTGAAGTTTTCTTTGAAGAAGAGGATTACGAAGGTGCGCTACAATTCTGTGAATCGAATCCTGGATTTGTAACAAACGTTCTGGCTGCATCGTTACCAAGAATGAGTCAGGGATTTGAAGCAATGAAGGAAACAGCACAGGAAATTGGTGAAGAAGAAGCTGTCAATCTTCAGATTAAAGTTTCGTTCCTTTCACTTAGTGCGGGTCTTGGACCAATGCTCGGACTGTTTGGTACAGTTTGGGGAATGATCGCAGCGTTTAATAAGCTGGCATCGATGAAAGGTTCCGCAAATGCTGCTCAGCTTGCAAGCGGTATTTCGATGGCACTTATGACAACTCTTCTGGGTCTTCTTGTTGCTATACCTTCACTTCTTTTCTACTATTTCTTCAAAAACAGAGTTACAAAGATCATCCTGGAAGCTGGTGTCGTTGTTTCAGAATTTGTTGATCGGTTCCGTCCTGTTGAAGAATAAAACAGG
>JAIOTL010000001.1 GCA_021106775.1 Planctomycetota bacterium
TGCTGCCATCCTTTGCTTCTTGTTTTTACTCGCCCGTGACTTTTTACGCCCGAAAAACTCTGCTGAGACGTGCAACATGGATAGCAAATCATCTTTTTTGCTTGATAAATCAATGTTCCAAACATTCAGCAGCTTCAACATGGAATGTTGTATCAATTCGTAACTTAATCCTTCTTTCAAACTCTCAATCGCCCGGTTACTGGGCTTCTGCACACCTTCAAGCCTTGTAACAACAAAATCAATATCCTCATGCGGGAGAGCTTTATCGTTAATCATGCAATTCACAATATATTCTAGAGTGCCAGACTCCGCAGCTCTTGTAAGCGTTGATAGGATATGCACCCGCAGCATGACATCATCGGTTATCCCGTAAATTTTCTGCAAATTTCTGGTTTCCGCTGAAATCTCAGCATCAGCGATTTCCTCAATACGTAAAAAATCCGCAAGTTCCTGCCAGAAAGCCTTCCCAGGCTGACTCCCCTCAAAACGCGCCAACATTTTTCCAAGTTCAGACATATGATTTCCCGAATATGTTTTCCATAAATTCGCATATTTTTTATCATATAAACATTGCAGAGTTATTAATAATTACTGATTTTGACAATGAAATAGCGAAATAATCCATGAGCCTGAAAAAGTTGTTCAAATATCAAAAGCAAAAGTCGCGCCCTGATCTGTCAGAAGTCGTGGATTCTGTTACGCTCCAAGTTGACCCCGCCTTCGACCGCTGGCGCCTTGACGTTTACATCACCAACCTTATGGATTGGAACTCGCGCACTAAGATTCAGGGCTTGATTGACGCCGGTAAAATCCTGAAAAACGGGCGAAAAACAGTACCCGGGCGTAAAGTCCGCACAGGTGACCAAATTACCGTTATAATTCCACCGCCCGATCCTGAAGACCTTGCAGTACTTGAAAAAGGGACTCTTGACAAAGTATTCGAAGATGATTTCATCGTCGTCATCAATAAACCGCCGAATCTGTTGGTGCATCCCGTTGGTGGAAGACGTTACAGTTCGGTTGTCAATCTTCTGCATAAGGAATATCGGAGACCCGATGACCCGAGCAAAGATATTGTTCCGGTACTTGCGCATAGGATTGATATTGAAACTTCCGGCGCGTTGCTGGTGGTTAAGGACATGAAATATCGCGATGATTTTGTGCAATTGTTTTACAATCGTCAGATTCGGAAGAAATATCTGGCGATAAGCGAAGGTAATCTGCCTTTTGATGAAATTTTCGTGGATTTACCAATTGGTCCGCACACAAACCACGAAATGACAATCGCTCGCGGGGTAAATTATAAAAAAGGTCAGGATGCGCAGACAATTTTCAAGGTTCAGAAGCGGTTGCATGGGTTTGACGTTATTGAATGCACACTGCTAACAGGCAGACAGCATCAGATTCGCGTGCATCTTGAAGTGATTGGGCATCCGATTTTGAGCGATGGATATTATGGAAAGCGTAGAAAACTCCTGAAATCTGACATCCCGAAAATCCTTGCTGACACAGACCCATTCACGCCCGTTTACAACGATGATTATAATGAGTTTTTTCAGAATCTACCGAAAAGAAAAATCGACAATGGCAAATACCGCGTTGTTGAGGAGGTTCCACCTGGTGTTGAGTTTCAGCATGAACTTGTCAAAAAGAACGATGAGTACGAGACGGATTATTATTTCAACGCATTCAAGGAGCATGAAATTGACGAGGATGTCCTGATGTGTCGCACCGCTTTGCACTCATGGACGCTTGAATTCATACACCCGGTAACAAAACAGAATATTCTCAGCGAAGCACCAATACCGGATGATTTCAAAACCATCATCAATGTTCTAAAACCTTGATAATTATTGCTTTTCTCTGTTTATTGTAACATATTTACGTTATTTTTTTCTTTATTTAATGGGCACAAAGCCTGATTCCTGAACAATCATCTGTCCTTCAGGTGTCAGAAGCCAATCACGAAGTTTTATTGCATTGCTGCCTTTACTCATTCCTTTGCGAGTTACTGCATAGACCATAGTTGTCAACGGATATTTGCCGCTTTTAATGTTCTGATAATTAGGCAGATAGCCATCAACTGCAACTAGTTTCGTATATCTTGAAGGTTGCATAAATTCTTTATAAAAATATATGCTGTACGATATGCTGTTTACATCCCGCTCAAGTTTATTTACTATTCCTGATACTGATTCAGTAAGCAATTCATTTGTAAAGTTTCGGTCTATCATTTTCAAATCCTTCATCACAAGAGATTTCATAAGCTCATGATGGTCAAAATCTTGGTTTCGAAAATAAGGCATAATCTGTGCATCCATTCCTCCAACATCCTTCCAATTAGCTAATTTTCCAGTATAAATATCTTGAATCTGATTAATTGTTAGCTTTACAACTGGGTTCTTTTTATTCACCATAAAAACGAAAGCATTCTTCGCAATCGTCCGAATATCAAGCTCTACACCATTTTCTTTCGCAAGCTTCAATTCTTCTTCAGAAGGTTTTCGGGCTACAAAGATCATATCAGTATTATTATTAATTAAATTCAGATATAAGCTATGGGTCTTGAAATGCATTGTATTTTCAGCAATATATTCGGGAATACTATTAATCATTGCTTCCTCGCGAGTGCATATAACTACGGTATCTCCATCGATGTAGAAATCCATACTCAGATGTCTTCTAATTATAATCACCAGCATCTCGTTTAATAATTTCAGCATTATGTATGGCTCTACAATTGAGCTTGGAATTACTATTGAAGTACTTATACTAATTGTATTCAGGTTAATCTTTTTGCTCTTGAGTTTATTCAATGCCTTTTCAGAAAACCGATAATTTATTTCGTCCCTCTCCCTGTCATCCTCTCGACCGTAATAAAACCGATTTGCTATCTCGAAAAGAATTTTTATATATTCCTCAGCTTCGTATTCTCCTTTTTTTGTAAATATCTCTTCAATCCAATGTTCATGAAGCGTGGTTTTCAGGGCTTGATAGCTCTCAGAACCTGATTCATCGTCTGCTTTCGGCAGAATTTGAAAAGTAATATCCCAAAGATGTTTACCCCATTTATAAGGCACATCAAGAAGCCGACAGGCAACAAGTGCTTGCAGAGAATGCTGAGATGGTGAACCATCCACGCGCGGATAATTGTTGACTGTGAGCTTAACACCTTCTATCTTCGGTTGCTCTATTGTCATATAATCTGTACATGTTTTCGGAGATTTGTCATCAATATCTGCTGGCACCCGCTCATGATGGTCTCTAATTACATCCTCGTCATTTGATATACAGCCTGCAAGAATCAAAGCGCATATGAACATAGAACCAGCAACAAATCTTTTAATCTGCATAATCACCTCCAACAATATGTCAGTGTATTATACAGCATTTCTATGATATTTGAAATTATTTGCTGGTTAGCATTCTATCAGTACCAGAATATGTATATAGGATTTGATACAAAATGAAATGGTGCCGAGAGGGGGACTTGAACCCCCATGGACATATATGTCCACTAGAACCTGAATCTAGCGCGTCTGCCAATTCCGCCACCTCGGCACAGCAACATGTAAACTGCAATTATCTATAATATCGCGCAAAAATCAAGTGGGTTCAGTATTTTTTACGCTTTTTCCAGTAATCATTTCTTCGCAGGTTTAATTAAAAGCCGGATTTCGCGTATCTCGTCAGTCTTCAGATGTAACGATTCCACCGCACCCACGTTCATACCTCTGATAAATTCCTGCACAAAATATTTTAGCCCAACGCTCTTGCCGTTCACATTGAGCCGAACAATCTGGTCTGCTTTCCCGAAAAGTTGCATGATAAATTCGCGGATTTTCTCAATTTCGTCAATGCTGAAAACCGGTAGCTTCGATTCAACTTCGAAATCCGCGATGATGCCGATGTATCCTTCACCCTCAGGCGGCAGTTCCTCGAATGTGCCTTTTCGCAGCACCTGAAATTTGCGCAAATCTTTCTGCTCCTTATGCCCTTCAATTAGCACGATGTCATAATCGGAAAAATATTCGTTCACTGTATCATCAAATGGTTTAGTGTTTTTTTTGTGCACAAAAGCAAGCTCATCTGATGAAATTAGAAGTACACCATCGCTGCCAGCATTTTTATACCGCATGCTGTCCTTGTTGTTTTTATCTACTTCAAAGCCATGCGAACATTTCTTGATTGTACCTACTTTCATGCCATTTTCCGATAATTTTTCTATCAATTGCGAGATTAAGGTAGTTTTTCCGGTGTTCGATTTCCCAGTAAATGCGATTGCGAAAGGTAACATATTATTACTCCTATTTAGTATATTTATGTTCAATATCTCGTAACATTGGGAGCATAGATTCGAACTCTTTTTCAGTATTCATGTTCCCAAATTCTTCATGTAGGCTAACACCTATACTTTCAGGCTTCACCGCCTTTGTATTTACTTCAGCTAATAATTTCTGCATCGATAATCTTTCAGATTTAACATTTGCTTCAACCTTGCTAAATGATGAACGAGAATAAAACGCGAACATAGGTTCATATCTATTGTTTATCATTGGTGCAACAATATCGTAATTCCCGATAAATTTACTTAAAACATCAAGTATTTGACTATTTATTGCAACGTTGTCGCATGATGTCATAAAAAATACTTCGTCATCAATAACATTATACGCTGTAAACAAACCACCCATTGGACCTTTATCAGGTATTAAATCCTCAACAACACGCACTTGCGCATAATTGTTAAAAATGTTTTCAATTTCTGTGCGAAGTCTATTATTCGTTATTATAACAATTTCATCAAATGTATCTAATAATTGCATTGTGATTAATTCAATAAGTGTTATTTTTTCAATAATTAGAAGGGATTTGTCAGTACCCATCCTTTCGCTGTTACCTCCTGCTAAAAGTACAGCTCTCATCATTTTCCCTCTTCATCGGGAGTAATTCTCCATTTCCGAGGACGAGAATCAGGGACTAATTTACCTTTTTTATATCTCTCATGTGTGCCGGTTCCTGGAGGAAAAACAGCATAAAACTTGGGTTGCTGCAAGTCGCCTACTATATACACCGGTAGAATAATTTTTTCTATCTTTTTCACAAACCATCTAATCGGCTTTGGATATAATAGTGCCCGTGGTGAAATATCAATATTGAACTTCATTTCCAGACTGGCATCATTGTGCAATACACCTTTACCGTACAATGCAATTGCATCAGAAAATAAATCAAGCTTGATTATTTCTGTTTTATCCTGCAGTATTTTCGCTTTTCCAAAAATCTCATCAATTGGAGTAGGATTAAAATAATTTACAAAATCAAACAATTTTAGAACAATGGGAATGTCTATAATCCATGCTTCGGACACGTGAAATTCAACAATCCCTTCGAAACCGGATCGCGGCGGTAAATTACCATAAATAGCCATATCACCCGAAATTGTTCCTTTCAATTCATTTGCATCCGATGAAATATTGCGTAGAAATTCACTAATACTTAACCCGGCAAATTTAAAATAGCCATTAAATGGCGTAGATTCACCAATTTCAAGAGCGATTCTACCTGTTACAATCCCATTGTAAGCTCGGCAAGTGAAGTTGGGGATAGAAATTTTATTGTCCTTGAAAATTAAATCCATTGAGCCCGAAGTTACTTTATATTTCTGCCATTTAGCAGAACTAAAATTGATGTTAGCAATAGTATAAATAGTATCTTCATTAACTAATCCGGTAATTGAAATAACTCCTGTTAACTCATCTATTTCAAGCCCAACATTTATTGAATTATAGGGTAGCTCTATCTTGGCAGTATATTTAATTGTCGGTTTTTCGGTCTCAATATCTTGGATTTGCGCCTCAATAATTCCATTAAACCTACCTTTAATATCTAACGTTTCAATTAATGGTTTCCATTCTTTGGGGATAGCATCAAGGAATTCTTTGTCAACTAAAGAATTAGTAATAACCTGCTTAATTCTATATCCATCTGATAATATCTGCCCTTCGACAATTTCTAACTTTGTTTCGCTGTGATAACCAATAATATTAGAAAGGTGAACTCCTTTATTATCGACAAACACTCTTCCAGTAATATCGATTAATTCATATGGGAAATAGGCAAATGTTGCTTTACCTTCTGAAATGTCAACTTGCATGCACACTTCCAAATTATCAGATGAGGATGTATAAATATCAAACATCATATCGAGTGTCCCTGCTGGTTGTAGTGTTTTCCAGAGGTATAGATCGTTTTCCCTATCTTCATTTATTATATTTTCCAGATGTTCGTATGCTTTTTTTAGTTTTTCGTCTATTATGCAATTTTGCACCACAATATGCAGAAACATAGAATTTTTCTCGCCCTGAAGAGAACCTTCAAGTTGAACATTCGCATTTTTGTATTTCCCTGATAAATTTTCAATTACAATATAATATTTATCATTGAAATTTCTAAATTCAATTCTTCCTGAATCTACTTCGATTGGTAAGGGAAATTTTTCATAAATGACATTTGCTCTAACAATATTAGCAATTACAAAAATATCCTGCTCCAAGTCAGGACTAATTCTCAATGACAAATCAATAACTCCACCAGGTTGAAACATATTCCAAAGATCAACAAAAATAGTTTTATCAGGCGTATCAACACCTTTAGGTAGAGGGTTGAAAATTGCATTCTCAATTTCTTTTCCAATTTCAAGGTTTTCGATATCCAACTTTAAATCAAAACTGCCTTTACCATCTGTTGATTTCGTCGCAATCCAGCCGTTCAACGTAATTCTAGTCCAATCGTTAAAACCAACGACATTCTCAAATCGTACAATTTCCTGCTCAATCTCGATTAATCCATCTTCGAAATTAACCTTATACGGAAATCTATCCCACTGATACGAAACGTTTACAGGTGATAATTTAAGCTTAAATCCAAGGTCGTCTGAGCCTTCTGTATAGATAAACTCTGACGATTCGATTGATACTGTTCCCTTGATGTTATGTTCTGCAAGCACTTCCTGCACTTGCTTGGGTAAAAGTTCTGACAATTCCTTCTCAACAGTAATACCCGTTGAACTTATGTTGATAATTATAATAGTTTTTTCAAACTCGTCGCGTCTAATTTTCACATTAAATGAAACATCCTGGTCAGTGTTGGTCGTCGCACCTTTTACATCGATAATCTCCCACAATTCCTCTGCTCCTTCAACTCGACCTTGCAGCGATGAAATGGGATACGGAAATTTCGTATAATTCACATTCACATTTTTAACATCAATGCTTATTTGAATTGTTGATTTACCTGCGACAAATTTCACGTCTGCAATCCCGCTGGCTCTAAATTCCTTCAAAAAAGTTCTTAAAGCCTCAGGTGCTTCATCAGATTCTCCGATATATTTCCTGAAATCACTGTCGATAAGAATATTATATGCATCCAGCACAATGCTGAGCGTTTCGTCTACTGAACCAATATTCGAAATATTTGCCTGCAACTTTGTATTATCGTCTTTATAACTTCCCTGCAGGTTCAATTCTGCTGACAGATTCCCTGATGGTATGTTCTGCTCACACATTTGTATTAATTGCTTTTGATTCCCAAATTCTGGGAAACTTGTTTTTTTGTGGTTTCGCAGCTTGATATGACCAGCATTAATCGAAACCGGCACAGGAAATTTGTAATATTTCGCAGTACCTTCAATAATTTTCACATCAACCTCGACCAATGCAGGTGATTTCTCAAAAAAAAGCAGTCTGCCGATGATTTCTGCCTGCACTTCCCTTTTCCCTTCGCCTGCACTGGAAATAAAATCCTCGTAAACATCCTGTATCTCTGGAATATAATTCTTGATTCTTTTACTCGAAAGCAGCACGTTGTGGTTGAAAATTCGTATATCGAAGTTCCTTTCGTTTTGATCGAGAAATGCTTCAACCTCAATAATGCCGAATTCGCTTGACTCCGCATAACCCTTTAGATCAAAAAGGTCAGGGTCTTCCGAATCCTGCAAAATACTGAATGAAATATTGCTTACACGGTTTTCGTTACCCTCGTCGAAAATCATCGGAAATTCAAGGTCTATCTGCGCATTATGCACAATAATTTGAGGAATGTTCAAGGAAGCCTTGCCACCAGACTTTGTCCCTTTTGTCTTCCAAATGTTTCTGTCAAGCCATTCACCGGTTTTGTCGAACCGAACCACAATATTGGGTTTGTCAATTGTTATCAATTTAAATGCCGGTTTAAGCTCGAAATTCAATAGCGAATGTACAATGCTTTCATAATCGATCTTGATGTTCAGATGCGGAACGGTGATAATCTCGATTTCCTGCTCAATCAATTCTTTGCTCTGATACCTGATTTCAAGCTCAGAAATGTTTAATCCGCTGGAAAGCTCGAATCCTACATCCTCAATACTTACTTTGCCGTTTATTTTATCCTTCAATATTGACAAAAGCTGCTTTTTCAAAAAATCTGGACGGGTTATATAATAATAAGCAATGATGCCTGTTAATGTCAGTAGTATTAGTAATATCACAACCAGAAGCAGAATTTTGACAATTATTGGCTTTCTGATTCGGACATGACTTAATGTGAAACTCATCTCACCGTCGCCAAGAGTTCAATATAAAAATACTATTTTACCAATTCATTGAACAAGGGTGTGTTTGAAAAAGAATTTTGAATAAAATTTATCCAGATTTATGTGAGATTTGTTTGCAAAGAATAATAAAAACCACAGGCGTACTTGGAGATACGTTGAGGGTATTTTATGTGATAAGCAGGCAAAGATTGCGTGAAGCTGGGTAAATTGTCAAAAGTGGTATTCAAACATACCCTAAAGGAACAAAAACAAAACCCGCCCAGATAAACGAGCGGGTCCGAATTAAGTGTGTTTCAATTACTAGCTGTTGAAACCGTCAGTTAGTCTTCATCATCTTCGTCCTTTGGTTCACGGTTCACCAACTCACATTTCCCCTGATTATCCTCAGCAAGCCTCTTTAAAAAATCATGTTGTTCGGTATCAACCTCAATTCCGATGCCGATTGTATGAATCTTAATCTGCAAATTCGCATTCCATTCATTTACAAGCCTAATAATCTGGTCAGGATTCTGAACCGGACCCCATGTTGGATGACCGTCAGTGAGGAAGAAAATCGTATCAGCGAAAAGCTCCCCTTTATCGTTTGTCAAAACTCCACCACCCTGTCCCGGCTTGGCACCAACAGCAATTTCAAAAGCCCTCTTAAGCGCATCGTGAATGTTGGTCATGCCATCAGCGTCCATTTTATCAATCTGTTTTGTTGCTTTCTTCTTGTTCGATTTACTTGCCTTGGTCATCTCAGTGCTAAATACATCAACGTCGTTAGAGTACCAAACGATGTTAAATGTCGCATTTTTCTCGCTTAATGACTCAATCGCTTTTTTCAATTTCATCTGCAGTACGCCCCATCTTGATTTATGTGGGGGTTTCGGCTCAATTAATGGATACCAAGGAATACCCTGGCGAATTGCCTCTTCGATTTCAGCTTTGTGTTCGCGAATCCATTTTTCCAGCATCTTTTTGTGATAATTGGTATCAGCAGGTTGTTTCATTGAACCCGAACGGTCGATAATGAAAATCGGAGCATCTGAAACGAGTTTGATTTTGTAGAACTCAGCGGTGTCGTGCGAACCTTCTTCGCGACCGGCAACAGCATCCTTGCCCTTTTTCACTGGTTCAAAATCATCCTTATTTGCTTTCCACCAGGCACGCCAGGCTTTTGTATCGTCAGCAAACTTTTTACCGGTGATGTTCTGCAGAATTTTCACGATTTCCCACTTTAGTCTGCCAGTTTCACGCGCCAACGCTTCAATTAATGGACCAATGCAGTCCTCATCAGCAATATAACCAAGACCTTTAACCGCATTTGAGCGAACAAGCCAACTAATGTCTTCAAGCGCAACAATGAATGTGTTTTTTGCTTTTTCGATGTATTTGTCATCAATTCCATCATCCGAGATAATCACAAGCATCGTACTCAAAACAAGTGCCCGAACCTGAGCATTTTTATGAGGTTTTTTCGTAACCGGATATAGTTTTATAAGACCTTTGAACGCACCTTTCCATTTTTGATACTTAAAAGCTTCAAGTGCCGCAAAAACAGTTTTCCAACTGCTGCACTCCAAACCTTCCAACATAGCATCACGTGCTTCTGGAGATTCAAGACGTTGAAGCACATAAATCGCAGCATTTTTCATTACTGCACTTTCACGCAGCTTGTCTTCAATTGCTGGAAGCTTCTTGTTCAGGATTTCATTGCGACGGTTCAACGCATCAACAAGCTGATTATATTCACCTACAGAAATCCTGCCGGAACCGGTACTGCGTGCTGCGAGCTCTTGAATAACCTTTTCCAGTTTGTCAAGTTCCTTTATGTACTTATCCTTCTCCTTTTCATATTTTGCAGATATCTTGTCTGGCGCCTCAACGATGTCGAAACAAAGTTTGACCGAGTCTTCAGTTTGAAAATCCTTCAATTGCCGAATAACGTTTGCTTTTTCAGCGGATTTGATTTTTGTGCTTTTCATGTAATCTTTGATCTTTTTCTTAAGATCGCCGAATTCACTTGCTGTCAACGGTACTGCAATTAAAGCTACAAGAATCAGTAAGAATAAACTCTTTGCTCTCATAAAACCTCCAAACAAAAATTAACTGTAAACTTATAACCAATTATCAAAAATATTTACTCAAATTGATACACAATTAGTTTACTTTATTAATTCAATTTTTTCTGGTAATATTTTTCGATTTGTTACAGATTTAATTCTAGATATAAATTATAAACACTCTGTGACATTGAGGAAATTATGAACAATCCTGACTTTTCTGCTCAAAAAATCGTATTTCAAAATGTGCTCAAAGGCTGTCGAAAAGTTGTAATTTCAAGTGGAGCAGGGATTTCAGCGGAAAGCGGTATTAAAACTTTTCGTGGGCAAGGAGGAATCTGGCAGAAGTTAAAACCTGAGGAACTCGCAACATTTGACGCTTTCATGCGTAATCCAGCGATTGTGTGGGAGTTTTACAATTATCGTCGCAAAATCGTTGACGAGGTTCAGCCAAACCCCGGTCATTTTGCTCTTGCGGATTTCGAGGAAAAATGGACGACATATGGTAGAATTTTCAGCATAATCACGCAGAATGTTGACGGGCTGCACGCTTGCGCTGGCTCTAAAACCATACGCGAGATTCACGGTAATATAAACAAAATGAAATGCTCAAAATGCGATTTCAAGGCTGATTCGTGTGAAATCGAGGTTTCAGAAAAATTCTCTGCTTCAGGCACAAATCAAGATAAGATTCTCACACCTGAAATAACTTGCGATGATTTGCCAAAATGCCCGGAATGCAGCGCATTTCTGAGACCGGACATCGTATGGTTTGGCGAAATGCTTGACCCGCAGGTTCTTATGAGCGTTGAACATGATATTTACACGACGGACATGATGATTGTTGTCGGAACATCGCTAAATGTCACCCCGGCAGCATCATTTCCGTTTCAAGCGAAGATGCAGGGAGCAAAAATCGCGCTAGTAAATTTCGAGGAAACAATCTACGATGAGCAATTCGATTTTGTCTTTACGGGAAAATCAGGTGAAATTCTGCCTTTGCTTCTTGACGATTTTTCTCTAAACTAGAAGTTCAAAGGAAATAAAAGGAGTAACAAACAAAATGTTTGAGAATGTGAAACTGCTGATAATCGATGTCGATGGCGTGTTTACCGACGGTAAAATCATATACGACAACGCTGACATTGAGCTGAAATGCTTTGACGTCAAGGACGGACTCGGTTTGTATCTTTTGCACAAATCAGGCATTAAAACTGCAATTGTTACCGGTCGCGAATCGAAAATTGTCGAGAAAAGAGCGCGAGAGCTGCATTTTACTTGCGTTTACCAAAACGTGCAAAACAAGCTCAAGGTTTTCGAGTCTCTGCTTTCGGAATTTTCTTTAAGTCCTAATGAAACTTGTTATGTTGGTGATGACCTGCCTGATTTGCCCGTTATCAAAGCTTGCGGCATTGGGGTTGCTGTCGCTGATGCGGTTGACGAAGTGAAAAATGCTGCGGATTTTATCACCAGCAAAAACGGCGGCGAAGGTGCAATTCGCGAGGTTTCCGAGCAGATTCTCAAAGCGCAGGGAAAATGGGATGAATTATTACAAAACTTCCAGAAGTAAACATGTAGTGCTTTGTGTGTCATTCCTGCGAAAGCAGAAATCCAGTAAAACTGATTTTTTCTAGTATTCGCTGGATTCCCAATCAAGTTGGGAATGACAAAAACATTATTTCTGTTGACTAACAATCTTTTACCAAAGTGATTGAGACATGACACTTGAACCCGATTTGAGCAGGCTTGTCGAAAAAAACTACGCACTCTGCGAAACACTTCAGCAGAAAGCGGATTCATACGAAATTCTACCCGAATTTAATGTTTCATTGAATTCGAGCAAACTCCTGAATAAACTCATTTATGGTGATAATTTATATGTCTTACTCGCGTTGATGCGTGAAAAACCCTCGATTCAGCTCATTTACATCGACCCACCGTTTGCCAGCAACAGCAATTACAATCTCAAGCTGAAAATCGACAAAAAAAACACGAAAATCCGCGTACCTGTGTACTCGGACATCTGGCGCAACGGGCTGCAATCATATCTGAGCATGCTTTTCCCTCGACTTTTCTTCATGCGCCAACTTCTGCGAGATGAGGGCGCAATCTTCGTACATGTTGACACAAAAGCATCGCATTACGTAAAAGTGCTGATGGACAGCATCTTCGGCAGCAAAAACTTCGTCAACGAGATTATTTATCGCAAAGACGCAGGTCAGCGTGTGTCGGGCTATTTCCCGCGGAAACACGATGTGATTTTATTCTACGCTCGAAACATCGAGAAACTCAAGTTCAACGCACATGCACCTGCGCTAAGGTCGGAATATAACGAAATCGCCGTTAAAATGCACTTCAAACCCGACGAAAACGGGCGTTTGATGCGTGAATATCCAAACGGGAAGAGATTCTACAAGGATTTGGGCAAACTGACAGATGATATTTGGGACGACATCAGCACTCAGCAGGCGACTTCGCCGATAATGTCCGAAACAACAGGTTTTGAGACGCAGAAGCCGGAAGCATTGTTGAAAAGAATCATTTCAGCAACATCAGACAGTCGAGAATCCTACCGCGAAAAGCAGGCACTTGGGGACTTCTTAAAGCATAAAAGCCAGCAAGATTCTACCTTTGCCAGTCTCAGCAAACGTAATCAGGAAGTGTTTCTGCACAATTGGACAAACGAATTCCTTCTCGATTCAAAGAATGCTTGGCTGGACAAAATTGACGATGTTAATCTTCCTGAACCTGACATTGTTGCCGATTTTTTTGCAGGTTCTGGCACAACCGGCATCACTGCTGCTCAGATGTCCCGAAGTTTCATACTCTGCGAAGTTGACCGAACCGCTTGGTTTCTGAGTTTGAAGCGCGTTCTGCAAAGCAAAGACATAAATTTGAGTTGTCTTTCCGCAAAAGTATCTGCGAATGCACAGAATTCAGGAGCACTATCGGATAAAACATCGGAAAACGTTGAAATTCTTGAGAATCCACCGACATTAACCAAAGAAAACATAAAAAAGCTTTGTAAATCGCAACATCTGATAGTTGTTTTGCCTGCGAATCGCTGCAACACTGAACATCAAAAGCGCAACACCGAAACTTGCCACATAGTTTCACCCATTCACTTGAATTTTGTGAAAATGCAGGATACAAAATGCCTGAAGCTTGAAATTCCTGCGTTTGTTGACGAACAACTAAATAAAATCAAGCAGACAGTACTTGTTAAACATGAGGGTGATTTTATCTTCGATTATTGCATGGTTCAAACGGATGTTTCGTCTGAAACCTTCAAGGCATCTCACATTTTTGCGCTCAATAAAATCTCAGATACAATTTATCAACTCCCTGAGACGTTGAAAACGCTGAACCTCGACAAAACAACATTCTGCATCTTCGACATCTTCGGAAACATTTATCTGGCACATTTTGCAGAATCTTAGATGCACGGATTACTGAACCGATTTACTCGCCCGACTCCAAACAAGCACAACCCTTGCAAAGATGTTCTCACGAGGCACAAATCCCGCCTGCCTGCTATCAAAAACCACCAAAACGCCATCAGCATCTGCATCATCAACGAGCAGATAATGTCCAGCAGGTACGATTCCTCGGCATTTCTCGGCTTCAGCAGCATTTAATCCAGGCATTTGCCGTTGAATCTTCCCACCAATCTTAAAGAAAAAAATCCCATGCACTTCCTCAAATTCAATTTTGTCACCTGCCTCAGCGTAAATTCTGGCGACGCTCACAGCGGATTTGTCGGGTTTTGTATAGAAAATGACTTTGTCCCCGGAGCCAAGACTGTCGGAAAACAGCGGGAATCCGCCTATAAACTCATCTAAAAGAACCTTGTCATTCTTCTCGAACTCCGAAACATAGGTGCTAAACGAGTATAAGCTGTATCGCAAAAAAAGGTAAATCAACGCAAATGCTGCAAAAATGAACACTCCTCGACGAAACCACTTCAGCAAACTCCTCGTCTGTTTCATTTTCCGCAAACGCCGTTTCGCTGACTCGCTTCGAATCTCCTCCCTATCATATTTATCCTTGATTCCGAGTTCCACATCCACCTGCTGACGCGCTTTATCAAGTATCGAAAGTTTTATCTTTTTGGGCTGTTCTTTCGATTTCTCCATCTTGCGTTCTTTCTCGTCTTTTCCGTTTTCATCGTTTTTCATATTTTCAGTCATTTTAACCTCATATTTTATTGAATATTATAACAAACGAAAAACAATGAGTTAGGTGCTTGCAAATTTTCGGAAAATAGATATTTCTCGAATAAAAGATTTAAAATTTATCAACGAGGTTAAAAATGTCCAATCCTGATGATATGCTCAATGAAATGTGGGAGATGCAGCGCGCGCTCAACAATTATACACTGAAAAGTAACGGTTTCACGCATACATTCGATGAAATCCCCGCCGATAAAAAGCTCCAGGAAGAATGGGTCAAAAATTACACGCTGGCTATGCGTCAGGAATGCTCAGAACTCTTTGATTCAACAAACTGGAAATGGTGGCGCACAAAAGTTGACCTGTTCGACGAGCAGAACGTAAAAGTTGAACTCATTGACATCCTGCATTTCTGGATGAGCGCATGCATGGTTATGGGACTTGAGCCCGAGGACGTTTTGCGCATGTACAAACAGAAAAATGAGGTAAACTATAACAGGCAAAAAAGCGGATACATAAAAAAGGACGAAAATGACAGCAGACACATCTAATAATGATTCCAACAGGAATTCCGATGCGAAAAACGTGCTAGAGCAGAGTAATAAACCCCTGGTCGCCATTATCCTGGTTATAATTTTTGTAGCAATTGCGCTAAATAAAGTTGGTATATTAAATTTTAGCTCTGGCACACATGATATCGATGAATCCACTGAAAAAATTCAAACAAACGAAAATCCAGCAAATACTGACGAGAAAACCGCAACAACTGACAACGAGAAAAGCGATAATTTCCCAATCACAACTGAAACCCTCTACGACCGTTACACAAAAAAGCCGATGCGATATTATAAATATGACCCGATTTCACTTCCATCCGAGTGCCGAATCGAAGTTTTCTCGAAGTTTAGGACATGGCTTTTGGGCAAGCTCCCACCGGGCATTGATGATTATACTGCCGAGTGCAAAGTTGACCGCTTAAGTCGTGCTAAGGATAAATTGATTGTGTACAATTCACCCAACTTGCCCGAAAATCCTGCAATCCCAGAAAATTGGATGCTCACTAACGATAATGACAAAAATTGTGTTCTGTTTGTGATTATTCCACCTTCAAAATCTCCGCTACCACCTGAATATTGGATAAAATTCATCGTCCACGAAAACAATGTCGGTAAAATCTACAATTTCGGACTGAGGCAATCGGTAAAACGTGGATTTATATGGACATATTACGGCATATCGTTCGAATAATGTGAAATGCTCTTTGCCAGCGATAGCGGTAGGACAAGCTTCATAGCCTGTCAATATTCCTGCAAATGTCAGGCAAGATGCCTGACCCACTATTTTCTCTTTGTCTCGGTGGCAAAATAGTTTATTAGTTGCTTTGATGGGGCTCTGATTTTGCAGGTGTTTCAGCTGGCTTTTTCGTGATAATTAAGATGACGATGAACCATAACACCGCCAATCCAAAAAAAACATACGATGTTGTCTCAAGCGTGGAAGGCTTTTCAAGTTTTAATATGCGCAAAGTCCAGGCAGGATGCAGCGTGAAAAGTATCAAAAATGGTGCAAGAGAATTTGTAAACAGCTTTTTTAGCTTGATATGATTGACGACCAATGAAATCGCAAAAAGCAGAACAATGGCAAACACGCTGAAATAACTCACATTAAACGCATGCTTCAACGCTGTAAACTCTTCGCTAAAGGTTTGTGCATCTGCAAAAAAAGGATATATGAACATAATTTCCAACTTTTGATTAAATTCTGTAGTTAATAAATATCATATCCTAAAAATAAAACTTAGTGTACAATTTCTCAATTTTTTTTATTTTATGTGATATAAGTTGCAATCGTGAAGTTTTCAGGAGAATATGATGAAAGTAAGATTCTGGGGTGTCAGAGGTTCGCTGCCGAAGCCAATGTCAACGGAAATATATCAGCAAAAGCTCGCAAAAGCACTTGTTGCTTCACAGGATGTAACTTTCAACACACCTGAGGAGATTGTAGAGTTTTCCAAGCGTTTGGCGCCTCAGCTCAGACGTGTTGTAGGCGGAAACACACCCTGCGTCGAAGTTTATACGAAAGACGGCGAAAGACTGATTCTCGATGCTGGCTCTGGCATTCGCGAAATCGGGCATATGCTGGTAAAATCAGCGGCAGACGATGAAAACGCAAGCAAGCAGATTCACATTCTCTTCAGTCACACCCATTGGGACCATATCATGGGTTTTCCGTATTTCATCCCGCTTTATCAGAAGGATTGGGAGGTTTATTGTTACGGCACGCATGAAGATATTGAGGAGCGATTGCGCAATCAGCATGACCCCCGTCATTTTCCTCTGCCTTTCGATGCTTTCGTACAAA
>JAIOTL010000401.1 GCA_021106775.1 Planctomycetota bacterium
AAAAATCTGAACTCTGAAAAAGTAAAAAGCAATGACGAAAACCCTAATAAATGGTATAAAAGTATTGGGACACAACCTAAAAAAAAGGGGCTTAACTCAGGCTGATTATGAAAGATGAAAAGGTTTTAATTGCGCTAGGTGACGATGAGAATGCAATCGTAAGGAAAATATTTGTTCAGTACGACTTAGAAATCAATGAGATTAACACCAGAAGTAAACTGCTGACGTCTGCACAAAATGAAAAACCATTGATAATTATTTTGAATATCTCTTCGGAGGATGGTATCGGTGGTGCTGCTGTTGGTGAAGCGATTATGAAGGTTTCACCAGACAGCAGAATAATTTTCGTTGGAAAAGACGACCAGAAACTCATTGTTGATGCGCTTTATTCAGGAGATGCATTTATTTATTCTCCTATAAGACCTGAGATTGCTGAAATTGTTATTAAAACGAATGTTGTGAAATCGCGGGTTAATAGAACTGGTCGGATAAAATACAAGGACAAAACAACAAGGAAGGCGCAAGAAACCCAAGCGATGCATAATTTTGTGCTTCAATTGAGCAATGCCAGACGAATGAACGAGTTCGCACAAATCATCATGCAATATCTTCGTGAAATGCTCGATTTTAAGGTGTTTGTGTTCTCGATTATTGAAAAACAACCTGATTTGTTCCGTTCTCGAATTTATTTAACGGATGATGTAAACGCTGAGACACTTGCAAACATAAAAAACGAAATTAAGGAACATACTAAACGACAACCTGCACAAATATTCAATTTTGAATTCGTAACGCAGGATGAAACCAATGAAATTGCGAAAACCTGGGATGCGAATAATTATTATATCTGGGAACTCAGTGCTCAGAGCAACTTCGGCTGTATTTTTGTTTTTAGCGATGTGCCTTTAAAAGTGTCTGCACCAATGAAAAAACTGACATATTCGATGTTTACTCAGGCATCGACGTTTATCAGCTATCTGCGCGAGCTTGAAACCGAGCGGATTGAACTTCTTAACACGATTACGAACATAATGCCCGAAGGTGTTTTGTGGATTGACGACAGAAAAACCGAAGTCTTTGTTAATAATCGAGCGAAAGAGATTTTCGACAAAAATATCAAGGAATCGATAAGCACAACTCTGCACCGCGACAAACTTTTCGATATTTTCCGAAGGCTTAATATTTTTGATAATTTCTTCGGGTTAAACGCAAGCAAGAAGAAAAACATATCAAACACACTCACGATTAACGGATTTCTGCTTGAATTCAACGTTTACAGAATAACACAGGGTGACAGCCAGGAATATACCGGCACACTGTTTGTTATACGGGATAAAACCGAGGAAAAGAACGAAGCACAAGAGAATTTTGAGCTTCTAAATGTGATTATCAACGAAATCAAAGAGCCTGTGAAGTCCATTGACGCACTTTCCGAGTTGGTTTACGACAACCTGAAATCGCAGACAATATCTCGAGAATATTTGCGAAATATTGATGTGATTAACGATGCGGTTAACAAAATTTCGGAGATTGTTAATTATTTCGTCAATAAAAATAAGCTGAAGTACGAAATCCTTCGGAAAAAACCAGTCAAGGTTGAAAACATATTCGATGCCGTGTTCGACAAGTTCAGAGACGAGGCTGCATCGAGAAATATTACGCTGAAGAAAGAGGTGCTTCCGGGCGGGATGAATATTTTGGCTGATGCTGAGCAGATTCAGCTTGTTCTCAAGAATCTTGTGATGAATTCGATGAATTATACAGCTGATTCGGGAATAATCATACTTCGCAGTGAACCTTCGGAATATGCTAAGATTACGAAAAAAGGTAAAATTGCCGGCATAAAGAAAATCGATGATTTTACTAAATTGCCCAGATATTTCGTTGAAATAAGCTGCATTGACAACGGTATCGGCATCCCCGAAGACCATCATATTAAGGTTTTCGAGCGTTTCGCACAGGCGGAAACACCACAGGTAACAGGCAAGAAGGGCATCGGACTCGGATTGACTCTTGCTCAGAATATCATTGAATTTCATGGTGGAAACATCTGGATAGACCATGAATACAAAGATGGCGCAAAGGTTGTCTTCAACATCGCTGTTGGTTTCGCACTTCCAAAAGACCTGAGCTAAATTCAATCAATATTTCTTATATCACCCGAAAACAAATTACTATATTCTTTGCCTAATATTCGTTAATCTACATATTAAAAGATAGGATTGTACATTAAATTGTATTGGAACTTTCGATTTGTAACTTTTAACAGCTTAGAAGATATAATACAATTCGGTGTAATAATTTTAAAAAAAGAGTGTCAACTATATGAACAACGAAAAAGAACTGATTGATTCGCTAAAGAAAGACCTAGTTAACTCATTTCCGTTGTTAATTGAAAGGTTCGAGAAAGCTCTTATGAGCTATGCCTACAGATTAACCGGCGATTTGCAAGGCGCGCAGGATATTGTTCAGGTTGTATTTTTCAAGTTTTATCAGAAATTCTGGGATATGCAGCCTATTGTGCATTTATCAGCACTGCTTTACAAGATGACCGGGAATTTGTCGAAGAACTATATTCGAGATAAATCAAGAAAAAGAGAGATATCTATGAACTTAGAATCATCTTCTACGTCAGGTTTTTCAATACCTGTAATATCGGATAGCGAATACGACTCAACAGTTGAGCTTGAAACGATTATTCGCAAAGCGATTGACAGACTTCCGAGTAAACAGAAAACGGCTCTTATACTTAAAGTTTACGAGGGCAAGACTTATCTCGAAATTGCTGAAATTCTCGAGACCTCCAAAAATAACGTTATGGTGCTTATACACAGGGCACATAACACTTTAATCGCTGACAAACAATTACAAAAATACCTGGAATTTAATAAATAAAGGGGCAGAAATGAGCAATAACTGCACACAAATGAGATTATTTATCACAGCTTTGTTGCACAACGAACTTGACTCTGCCGATAGCACGCAAACCAAAGAACACATTAACGAATGCAATGACTGCAAAGCATATTTTTTGAAAATCCGAAAACTTGAGCAATTTCTGAAAAGTGCAATACCCAATGTGGAAATACCGTCAGTGAGAAATGATGTAATGAAAAAAATTGGAGAAACAGAGAAAAACAACGCAATTAGGGAGAATATTATGACCATCAGATTCGATTGTGCAAAATGCAAGCGGCACTTTGAAGCAGAGACAAAGCATGTCGGAAAGAAGATGAAATGTCCTAAATGCGGCACGGTTAATGTTGTTCCTTCAAATCCAACGATTTCGCCGAAGCAGGTTCGACCACCGAGTAGAATTAATGACGCGGAAACAGGTCAAATGCCTTCAATTTCAAAGCAGATAGCGGATACAAGTTCATCTGCAACACCGCTTGTAGGCGAAATTCCAACCGTGAAAGAAGTGCGTAGAATCGCATCGGATATTCAAGCTTCGAGAAAAGCTCCAAGAAGAAGCAATGTTCAAAGATCGAAACCAAGGCGAATTCAATCTGAACCTGGTCGAATGCGCAAACCGAGAAGAAGTCCTGAATATCGCGTGAATGCGACCGGTCAGCAATTATCGGCAGATAAGAATTCACAGAAGAAAAAATATGTTATCATCGGTTCTTCAGCATTCGGCTTCTTTCTTCTTCTGATTCTTGCAATTATTGCTTTTGGTGGAAGTGGCGGCGAAAATGTTGTTCCTGAAAATGTCAACAATACTGCACCAGTGGTCGAGGAAACGAATACACCTGATTTTAAACCTCATCAGCCAAAAGTTATTTTCGACGAACCTGAAACTACGGATGAGATAAAAGAAGAAAAGAAAGTTGAACCCACAATTGAACCTCTTGAAATTACTTCCATAAAGCTTCCTGAAACCGAATTCGCAATTTATCAGGAAATTTCATTCGGAATTAAAATTAAAGGCGGCGTAAAACCTTATTTATGGAGCATCTCGGAAGGTTCACTACCTGATGGATTAATATTCGAAAACGGTGTTATCAAAGGCGTTATCAGAGATTCAGGTGAATTTAGTTTTACAATATTTGTTATTGATGCTAACAGAAATATAAAAACACAAAGATATTCGATGAGTGTTTATTCGGAGTTTCAGCTTGGTTCAGAGATTCCAAGGAAAATGATTCTGAATGAGGAATATTCGTTCAAAATTAATGCTATCGGCGGAAAGGAACCTTATTCAGCATCGGAGCTTGATAACAGTCTTCCTAATGGTGTAAAGTTCTATCATGAAACGCTGGAAGTTAAGGGTACGTCGACCGAAGTTGGAATCTTTACGCTAGATTTATCCTTAACAGATGCAATTGGACAAGAGCAGACATGGAGTCATAAATGGTTTGTTGATGATCCGGAACCTATAATCGAAAAACCAAAGGATGACAAAGACGACAAAGAACTTGAAAAACCTGATGACAAAATTGAAAATCCTGAAAAAGAACCTGAAAAACCTTCACTTTCACAAACACAGATTCGCCTACTTCTGATGAAATATCGTAACGAAGCCTCTCAGTTGTTACGAGCAAAGAAATACCAGGAAGCAATTGATGTATTTGCGAAAATTCTCGAGCTTGATGACCAGGATTCAAACGCATATTACAATTCTGCATGTGCTTACTCGCTAATGAAAAATAAGGACAAAGCAATTGAATATCTAGAGAAAGCGATTCGCGCGGGTTTCAGAGACCTCAATCATATTCTCGAAGATAAGGATTTCGATTATATCAAGCGTGACAAAAGGTTCAGAAAACTCACCAAAAACCAGGATGTTATCAACCAGCTTTCTATGAACGCTCTAAAAGATAGAGTTGCCAAGGAATTCCCGGCTGACCAGGGATTCCTCAAGACTATCGATCATGAAAATAGACTTGTTTACGCTACGAATCTTGGTGATTCCAAGGATGACAGCAGAGAGATTCTAAATATGCTGCGCAGTAGAATTGAAAATTATGCGAAAGCACAATGGCGTCAATTATTTAAGAAAAAACCAAAATATTATATCACCGTTGTAATTCCGAAAAAACAATGGTTCGACCTGTACAAGCGTCGCAAAGGTTTTCCAGCGATGGTTGGTGGTTGGTACAACCCAGCAGATAAATTCCTCATTGCAGGAACAATGGGACACACATTAACCCACGAGTTTACCCACGCTATGCATTTTGCTGACATGGAAGGTCGAAAAGGTCAGAAAAATATGCATATCTGGTTCACGGAAGGACTTGCTACATGCTTTGAGGACTGCAAACTGCCTGAACGCTCAACACAAAAGCCAGAACCCATTTACAATAATCGTGTAAAAACAATGGTTACTGTACTTGAAAACCCGAACTACAGAAGTCGATTATACTGGAATTGGCGTAAATTCTTCTCGCAAGATCGCAGAATATTTATGTCTCGCGGGCGTGTCGGCGTTTCATATTCAATGTCAAGATGTATCACGTTATGGCTGTACAGAACGAAACGACTGAAGAAATATTACGAGCTTTATATGGATTCTTGCGACAATGGTACACCGGACGGTAAAAACGGTATTACAGCAATGGAGAAATTGTTTGGTATGAAGCTTGAGAAAATCGAAGATATGTGGCTCAAATGGATAATAGTGCAGAAGTATGAAGACCCGAAAGCATATATCGGGATAGAAATTTCAAGCAAACCATCCAACATGGGCATGGGTGTTGTAATCTCAGAAGTTAAGAAGGATTCAAGTGCAGAAGATGCTGGCTTACAGGTTGGCGACATTATTGTTACTTTCAATCGTATGGCAATCGATGTTGTCTCCCATTTGGCTGTCGCAATTACTGAGTGTAAAATCGGACAAAAAGTCGATTGCGTCATCATCCGTAACGGAAAACCTGTAGAATTGAAAGTCAAACTCAAGCGACGACCTAAG
>JAIOTL010000333.1 GCA_021106775.1 Planctomycetota bacterium
AGGCTCAGGAATCGCAATTTCTCTTAGTTCGAGGATACCAGGCTCGATTAAATACGCTGATTTCAAGGTTCCTCCACGTTATCCATTGCGTGTAATATTAAAGCAACGTTCAATAATAATTCTTGCTTCACCTTGCTGTAAAATAATATATAATCTTCATATTAAGTTTTGTTTATATCGTTAAGATTTGCAGTTTTATGGATTTTTTTGATAAAACCATTATGCATATTAGCAAATTAGGGCGGTGAAATGAGTATTGAGCCTTATCTTTTGTTTGGAAGATTATGTCTGAAAGCCAAGCTTTTCTCTGCAAAGGAATTGCGAAAAGCGGTAACAAAGCAGTTCAATGACCAGAAAGAAGGGAAGAAAAAACTCTTCGGCGAAGTCTGTGTTGAGCTTGGTTTTATAACCGAAAAACTGTGTGATGAAATTCTTAAGAGACAGCAATCTGAAGAAATTCATCCTGAAGCAACCGTTTTCGGTCATTTAGCGGTGGTCAACGGTTTTATTACTAAGAAACAGATTGCCGAAGCTCTGCGAACACAGAAAGAAATGCGTGAAAAAGGTGATAAAAAAAGAATTGGCGAGATTTTGTATTCTGAGAAACTCATGGCACCAATTCAGGTTCGGTCAATCCTAAAAGCACAACACCGTCTCAGACAGGGCATTCACTCTACAATGTATCTCAACAAGGAATTTACTGACAAGCAAAATGAGAAAAATAGACAGAAAAAAGTAACTGATAATGCTGAGAGTATTGATGCTGACGAACTTGAAGTGGTTGAACCAAAAAATGCAAGAAAACAGAAGAAAGCTGATGTAAAAAAATCGAAGAATGACAAAAAAATTAAAACTGCACAAAACGAAGAATCGAAAAGTCTTTATGAAGCAGTTGCTGAGAATAAAACAAAGAAACCGAGTATAGATGAAATTGCTGATAGACTGAAAACACTCGAAGAAGATTTTGGAGGAATGTTTGAGGTTTCCATTGATGAGGACGATGCTGTTGATATTGTTGATGATGCTGTTAGAACTGGTGATGAAATTATTGAACCCAAGCAAGTGGATAATGAATTAGACGAAAACGTATTCAATATCCGCAAAGAAGAGCAACAATTACGCCGAACAGACCAGTTGAAACTGCACAATGTAGAGCAGATTGAAAGCACTGTCAACGATATAAAAGAAAAACTTAAAAGAGGTTCGGAAAAAACAAAAGAAGATGAGGTTTATGTAAGCCAGCACTCGACGGAATATCTTGCGGACCAGATTGTATTCGAACCTGTTCAAAATGAGGATGAAAAGTCTTCGATTACAAAGCAAGAACAAGATTTTCTTGATAAAAATATAAGGGAGACATTATCTAGTGAAATTGAGATAATTAAAAGCGATGGCACGAAAATAACTTCACCAAAGAAAAGTAAAAAACCCCTATCAAAGCTTACAAAAAAGAAATCTTCAACAAGACCCAAAAAAGCATTACAAATTCCGAAAGAAATGAGTACTGAAGCTTCTCCTGAAAAAAAGACAGCAATCTATCAAGAAAGAAAGAAAAATCTTTTTAAAGGCAGAATCGGCGATAACTCGAATTCACTCAAGGTTGAGTTGAAAAAAAGCTTTCCGACTGTTGCAGTAATTATGATAATTATTTCTCTGATTATGTTTGGTGTTACAACCTACTTTTTTATTCAGAATATGTAATCAGATTTCCTTGTTGTAATCGAGGTAAAAGTGAAAGATAACAATAACAACGCATTCAAAGAAGAATTCGAACAGGCAAAAGTATTAGCAATTACGAAAACTGCAAAGAGTATCAAGACAGTTTACTCGACTATGCTCATTGTTTTCATCGTTGCACTTGTTTCTGCAGGTGTTTACATTGGAAAAGAATTTTTTTCGAGTGGCGTAAAAGTCATTGGTGAAATAAAGCCACCTGTAAATAAGATAATTCATACTGGTGTTACAGACAAAACAAGCTTGATTCCTCTAGAAAATGAAATTATCGATCTAACTGACAGATATCAACTGTACGAACAGGATGATTTAGTTCGAATTGACCCCATCGAAGATGCTGTAACTCTGGAAGATTCATCTAACGGCTTTAATATTAAAGACTATGACGTTAAAATACTGGGTGAATTTCAGGAATTAATAAATAGTGGGATAATCGAATTTTCTAATTATGATTATGAAAAAAGTAGTAAATTTTTCGAGAAAGGGAAGCGATACCAGGAAATTCCTTATCACGTGATTAAACGTGTGAATGCATATTATGACATGACTCTTTGCATGATCGACATTTGTAAAGATATTGAGCCTTTTTATCTGAAATTCAAACTCATTAAATTAACTCCGCCAATTGGTTTTAGCGACAAAGAATTTGAAGGTTACGTAAAAAAAGATGTGGATTTACTTAAAGCACAAGAAGATAATGATAGGATATATCTGAATTATATGCATAAAAACGGCGGTAAGTTTTATAAATTATCGAGTGAATGGAAAATCGAGGAATTGCCTGAAAACCTGAGAAATTCAGCTTTAATTGAATATTTTAGGGTTCAAGAAAAATCTATTAAACTTATATCAATTGAAAATATACATCCAATGGATTATGTAAACAGGCTGATTAAGCTTGCATTTGAGATAGGTGATTTAAATGGCTTTGATTCCAAAAGTACTGCACATAATTATTTTAGAGATGCATTTGAAATAGATAGATATCTTTTTGAGACAATCAACCTGCATAAGGATAGCAGGTTTTTTGAATGGTTAGCTGCAATTGAAAATAATGAGATCGAAAAAGCAGTTAACTTGCGAAAAGTTATGGAATTAAACTATCCAAATGCTTGGGAATTTCGAAGCGATAATCCCGAAGAAGCGTTGATTAAAAGAGCTAAGGATGAGTCTGAAAAAGATACAAACAGTATTTATGACCCTAACAATGACCCTGATGTTCTTAATAAAAGACGCAGTTTGGCAGAAAAATCAACAAAGGAAAAGATTCGCTATTACTCAGAGTATGCGAAGGAAGCAGAAAACAGGGGGGATAACGGCTGGTCTGTGGTTTTGAAAATGAAAGAAGACGGCGAAAATAGAAATGAGATAATCAAGGACGCGATTGATCAATGGGCACTCGCGAAATACTGGTATCGAGAAGCAAAAAAGCTAACTACTGATGAAATTGATTCGGAAAAACTTGGTGATAAAGTTACTAAATTAAACAGTAATATTATCTGGGCAAGAAGGATGATTACTATGCATTAACAAACTCTTGATATAATTCTTGATAAATACAATTGATAGTTAAAGTTTCCAAAATTCGATTTTGTTTTATTATGTCAAACATAGAAAATAATTTTATATCGCTTTTAACTGAAGACCTTGAGAAAGCTTATTTATTCATTGCTAATGAATTGTTAATAACTGAAAAAAGTAAAATAAGTGATTGTATCATTCGCCGATTAGAAAAGAATTCAGCTCATCAATTAATTGGAATAATTATTTCTTTCATTTCGATTAACAAAAATGCATTTATAAGCAATTCATCGTCTTACACACTAAATCATCTTCCAAGCAAAATTAAAGAAGCATGCCCTATAATTACTAATACTAAAAATGATTATAATCTTGAAGCTTTTTTAGAACACAACACAACGTTTAAGTATTTAACCAGCAATCATATTGAAGAAATCGGTAATACATACGATATTTTGCAAAGCTATGAATTACACATTTCGAATGGCATTTTTGTGATAAAAACAAGCGATACAGCTAAGAAAAAAGCAGGTTCTTTTTACACTCCAATATCCATAGTTGATTTTATTGTTCAGAAAACTCTGGGTAGGTTTATTGACGATAAGATTTTGGAATTCAATCAAAAATATAATAATTCGCACAAATCAAAATCGGATTTAATTAAGGACATTTTGAAAGTTAGAATTTTAG
>JAIOTL010000118.1 GCA_021106775.1 Planctomycetota bacterium
ACCAATTTAATAGCAAAGTAAAGTGAATTTATCTGCATAACGCCTGAAAAA
This sequence comes from Planctomycetota bacterium, assembly GCA_021106775.1. The sequence continues at coordinate 52 of JAIOTL010000118.1, forward strand.
CGCTACATATCGCTAAATTGATGCCTTGTGCTCTATTCAAGATTTTAGCCATCAAGAACACGAAAATTCATAAGGGAATGTCTGTTAGATTTTGCATTCATCAGCGGTTTTAATCGCGGCTTCGACCATGTTGTTCGCTTTCGTTATCGCACGACCGACCACAATCGCACTTGCACCGTCTTTTATCGCTCTCGCAGGTGTTGCGATGCGCGATTGGTCATCCGCTTGCGCAAACCAGATGGGACGAATGCCAGGGACTATCGAATGCAATTTATGCTGACTCACCAGTTTGACTTCATGCGGCGAACAAATACAGCCGAAAACACCCGCATCAGCTGATATTCTCGCGAATTCCGCAACCTTCTCAGCTGGAGCAGCACCATAAATGTTCTTTGAGGTTTCATCATCAATCGATGTCAGCACAGTAACAGCAAGAATTCCTGTGCGTCCACCTTCTTCCACAACCGCGTTCACCGCTGCTTCCAACATTTTCGGTCCACCCGATGCATGTACAGTCAAAAGTGCAGGATTATACTCAGCAACAAGCCTTTTTACCTGATTTTTTACTGTATTCGGAATATCATGAAGCTTTGCATCAACGAAAAAATTAAGGTCAGTACGCGACAAAAGCTCATTTATCTTGGGATGAAAAAGCAAATCATTAAACTTGAATCCCCAAACATAATCTCGCAACTCATCCACCAGACCCAAAACTTTCTCAAACACCATGCCATCAAGCGCAACAATGATTTTGTTCTGAGAAAACAAATCAGTCATTTGTACCTCATTAAGTTAATGCCCAATTTCGTCAATTACAAACTTAAAACTAAATATAAGTTGAAAATAACTTTGAACTAAATCTATATCATTATATGATTCTAATAACACCCCTAGACAAGGATAACCGATGAAAAAAATAATCATTATTTCAATATTCTGTGTATTTATGAGTGTTTCTTGCGCTTTTCAAAGGGGAACCACGTTCTATGAAGAAGATTACGAAATTTGGTTCGAAAAGAATGCAAAAGAGGGAATGATTAAAATCGAGACCGAACCTAAGGATGCTATGGTTTACTTGATAGAGGATGAATTCGAAGATGTTGTTTCAATGACTCCAGCATCGTACAAAATAAGAGCGACTGGCAAACCCTTTTATTTCCGCATCGTAAAGGATGGTTATTACGATTACAGAATTCAGGTGCGTCCAACGCCTTACAATCCGATAGTTAAAACGAAAATCATTCTGAAAAAGATTATAACATCATTGAAGTCCGACGGAGACAATACTGACGACACGAAAAACACTCCTGAGCGTAGAAATCTCAATTATAATTCAAGAATTACCGGTGAATCCAATGATAAGGTTCAGCCTAAGATTGATTCAAGATTCACAAGATAGAGGATATTATGGGCAAAAAGGATATAATGATATCTCAGCAGGCAAAGTCTATTGCTGCCTCTGCGGTACTCGGAAATTCTAAATCAAAGTCCGGCAAAGTCAATAAACCAAGCGGTATTACGCAATTGCGTGAAATTTATCATACTGAAGGCTCTGCACGACAGTATTCATTCGCTTTTTTCATTGGTGCCCTGATTTCATTGATTGCTGCGTTCTCATTTGGCTTTATTCTTGGCGTAATTGGTGTTTTTTAATTCTTAATCTGATTTTTAATTGGAGCCAGCAAATTGTTGATGTTATTAAGTTGATTCTTCATTTCAACCGAAATCAGATGTATCAAAGTTGACATATCATTGTGTTTGATGGCGTTCTGAATCCTTGAGTTCAGACTCTCGATTGTGTCAACATCGGGTTTTAGGAACTCACCTTCACTTGTTTGTGAAAGAAAAAAGAATGCGCTTACTAATTCGTCGAAAACAAAGATTTTCTCTTCAGCATTCGTAAGAATTGAGTTCTTAATTTTGTCGGTTTTGTTGGATGATTCGTCTTGAAGCATTTTGGTCAACGGCATGAATATTTCGTTATCAATGTACTTTTCGAGTGTTTGTGTTTTCTCACTAAAATGTTCGAATGCGAATTTTGTTGGTATTGTTGAGATTTCGAGTTGATGCAAATCCGTTGTTGAAGTATTTTCATTCTCGGAAATTGCTTTTTGGTTGATAAATTGCACTTCCGACTCTAAATCTCTTCGAATTCTGGCTCCTACGATTGTTCGCTTGTGATCAGTCAAGTAATTGAGCAAAGTTTTCCAGATGCTGCCAAATGTTGAACCTATCGGAACTGTAAATTGCTTTGAAAAACCATCAATATCAAGTTTCATAAAATACTCCACACAAACGATTTGCTAGATGATTTTAATAACGTTACTAAGCTCAATATAATATAATTTTATAATCTGGAAACGGTCAATAATTGTTCAGTAAAATTACTTTTACTTTAATACAAATTTAATTAAGGGAACTCGTGTTTGGAAAATTTCAGCGAAAAAAACGAGCAGTAAAACTTTCACATGAAAGCGTTTATCACATTGAGATGTCTGATGTGCATGTTACGCTTGGCGGCAAGCCGATATTGCGTGGAATGGATGTGCAGATTCGGCATGGTGAGACTTATGTAATACTTGGGCTTTCAGGTGCTGGTAAATCCGTAACCATCAAGAATATCATAGGACTTCTTAAGCCTGACGAAGGACGTATTCTCATAAACGGCTTGGATATGACAAAGTTGAATAAAACGCATTGGTACGAAGCAATGAAGCAGTTCGGATATCTGTTTCAATCGGGAGCACTTTTGAACTGGATAACCATCGCTGAGAACGTGGCTCTTCCACTTAACGAGTTGACAAATTATTCTGACGACGAAATCGAGAAACGTGTGTATGAAAAACTGGAAATAGTTGGGTTGGCTGATCATGGTGACAAGTATCCGTCAGAGGTTTCAGGTGGAATGCGCAAAAGAGCGGGACTTGCACGAGCAATTGTTCGTGAGCCTGATATTTTACTTTACGATGAACCCACCTCAGGACTCGACCCCATTATGAGCAGGCAGGTTGATGCGCTTATTAACAAACTAGCAACTGAGCTGGGTATCACAAGCATAGTCGTTACACATGATATGGAATCAGCTTTTGCCTGTGGGGATAAAATCGGATTCCTGTATCAGGGCAGAATGCTTGAGGTTGGTACGCCCGAGCAGATTCGGAACTCCAATAACGAAATCGTGAAAGCGTTTGTGCAAGGCGGATACACAGATTCGGATGTTCTTCAGTATTGATTTCAATTTTGTGCAAAGTTGATGAAAACCGTTGACTGCATAGCACAATTGTGATAATTTTTTATTCTGCAAATACAGAGATTCAATGCAATTTTGACGTAATATTATTGTACAACAATCAGAATATGCGAAAATTCGGGCGTTTAGCTCAGTTGGTTAGAGCGCTATCTTCACACGGTAGAAGTCACAGATTCGAGTTCTGTAACGCCCACCAGCAATAACAAGGGTTTCAGGCATCTCCCCGAAATCCTTTTTCAGTATGTTCACAATATAATTCCCTATGTGATTTTTTCTTCACTCTCAGCATAACGTTTTTCAATCTCTCTACATAGATTTATATATGCTGGAATTTCTGTTTCTTTTCTTGTTAAGCAAGCAACAACTAATGATAAAACTAAGAATACTAATAACACACCATTGATAATCCATACACATTCAGTATTATCATCATATTGACCAGTAAAGCAACTTATTACTGAGACAATTATAATACCTACTAAGACAAAAAAAATCGATAGTGAAATTTCGTGAATTTTTCTGGTTTCAAAAAGTTTTCCATCTCTTAATATCTCGTATTTGTGTTTTGCTAGTGGATATGGATATTCAACAAGTTTTATCGTTGTTGATGTTACATCTCTTGATATTTCCATTTTATTAGACTTTGTTGCAGGTTTTTTTTTAGGTTTTGATGTAGTTGGTTTTATTATTTTTTTTGCTTCTGTATTTGTACTATTACTTTTAGATTCTTTTTTTTTACTCATTTAATTCCCCCACAAGTTTAGGGTCAACAAACTGTAAATTATGAGTTGAAGTAAATCCACAATTTTTACATGTAAGTAATAGCCCAGGAATTACTGGAGGTGGCACTGTGAAATTGCCTTGTTCAGGTTGATGAATTAATATGTAAGCAATTTCTGCATTCCAGTTCTGTTTTCTACACATAGGGCATATAAAACAGTGTTTCTTTCTTTTCAGAATGATCAATGCTCTATCTGTAATTTGACGAGATTTTTCTTTTGAAATTGCCATAAAACCTCTTTCTATAGTGATGTGTAATGTGTAACAAATTAAATTATCATTTTGTAATTATTGTATAACCTCAAAAGCTGGTGTTTTCTAATTGCCTATCATCTGCATTGCCGGTTCATAATATTTGTCATAACCCTCAAAAGCGTCAATTATTTCGTCCTTGAATTTTTCCGCTCGTTTGTCCTCAGGCGTTTGCTTTATTGCATTGCGGAGATAACCTTCCCAGAATTTCTTCGCTTCTTTGTCAATCAACTCCAAAATCTCATAAAGACGTTTCACAATGTCGTCCAGGTCTTTATTCTGATAATCCTTAATCTTTTCATTGGTCAAAACGTAAGCGGTGCCAAAGTTTTCCCCATAAAGCAAATCGTAAACGACCTTGTTCTTAACGTTGACAAAATCTTCTCGCGCTTTCTCTTCAAACTTAGATTCAGCACTCCAAATCCACTTCTGGTCTCGCTCTCTTTCAGTTAATTCCTGCGAATCGTCATCAGGGACATCGTTGTCGTTGATTTTATTATCGTCTTTCTTATTGTTATTATCATCTTTCACGGAAGTGCCGTTAGAATCATGGTGCGAAATCGTACCTGTTGTTTTATCGGTGGACAAATCGGTGGTATCTTTCGGTTCAGGGGGAAATTCTGTTCCACCACCTTTATTGTTACTGACAATAAGAACAATCGCCAGTATAAATACAACCAATAACACAACGCCAGCAATAATCAATCCGGTATAATCCGCGGGCTCTGTGGCAGATTTTTTATACCTTTTATCACGAGCAATCTTAGGTTTTCTGGCAATTTGTGCAATTTCGTCAGGAATCGCAGGAACTACACTTGTCGCAGCACTATCTGAAACTATTGCCTTTTCATCCGGTACAACAAACGTAAACTCAATTTCGCCGATGAGAATCTTATCTCCGGGTAAAAGTTCAATCTTACCCTTAACCTCACGATTGTTTATCTTCGTGCTGTTCCGCGAATTCAAATCCTCGATGAAATAGCGTTTGTCATCACAAAAAATCTTCGCATGAATCCTTGAGCTAAGTTTGTCCGAAATCGTCAGCGTTGCCTCATCGCTCCTGCCAATTGTTACCTCATTTTTGTGCAAATCGAAAGACTTATCGCTTCCGTCTTCAAGTTGATACTGCAGAATGGGAATGACGTAGTCAACCTTAAGGTCAGCATTCTCTTCATATACTGGTTTGTCAATATCTCCAGTGGGTAGAAGCTGATCGATGTCCATGTTTTTTTCAAGGGCTTCCTCGATTTTCAATTCTTGATATTCGCCAGTTGTTAGTGGAAGACGGGAAGAAATTTTGATTTTTGTGCTTCCTAACAGAATTTCATCATCTTTAGTAATATACTGCTGATTTACGAATTCATCGTTTACTTTGGTTCCGTTGCGGGATTCAAGGTCAACAAGTTTTAATCCACCTGCTTTTATTTCAAATTGACAGTGCAGACGGGATGCAAGTGATTCGTCGATATGAATATCCGCTTCATCTCCTCGCCCTATTGTCGTTATGGGTTTCAGAAGCACCTTGTTGAATGAGCCTCCACTACCCACGAAATTAACACAGTAAACTGTTCCTGGTGCACCAAATGCAACATCGCTGGTTGGTTCGAACACTTCGTCAGGATTGGTTTTGACAGCAGTCAGTGCAGATGCTTTTGTTAAACTCGGTGCTTTTGATGACGTTGTATCGAAGATTATTTCATGTTCGCCGACTTTAATCACGTCCCCTGAGTTGAGTTTCGTTGGAGCTTTAAGCTCCTTCCCGTTCAAAAATGTACCATTACACGATTTTAAATCTTCGACGTAGAATAATTCATCGATTTTGAAAATTTTTACATGTTTGCGTGAAGCAAGTTTGTCCATCAACACAATTTTGCATACTTTTGCTCTGCCAATGAAAACTACATCAGAACTTAGTTTTACAGGCTTAGGAAAAGGTTCAACTCCAGCAATTGTTTTTAATGTCGGCATTTTTCCCACTGCTAATCAATTAAACGAATAATATTGCATTACATAATATTTTACCCAAATTTACCAATAAACAAAGCTCGTTGCATGTTATTTTCCTTAGTTTTTTTTCAAGTTTGCTTTACACTCTCGTAACAAGGATTATCAACAAAGGTTTGCAATTATTCAATTCGATGGTAATTATTACTGTAGCACAATATAAAGTAGGTAAACCTACATTTAAGTTACGACATTGGCAGTAGGACTAATAAGTTTTCTGACCTATTGACAATGCTGCAATTAAAACCATCAAGGATGGGGCGGAATTATGGGGCTTGTGAATTTTGCGATTTTATCATTTTTGTTGCCTGTTTTCGGGTTTATTTTCCAAGCAGTTCTTCGATATCTTATCTATCCCAGAGATAGGATTTCAGATGCGAAATCTGTGATTGTTCCAATAACTTTTATGGGACTATCAGCGTTTTTTGCATGGGTTGTTTTTCTGTCAGTAGTTATGAAGAATGACCCGGGTTTTGTTGATAATCTCAAACTTTTGTGGTTTTCCGCAGGTGACGGAGCATTCAAACTTGAGATTGGCTTTGTCGTTGACCTGACTTCCGCGACAGTACTCATGGTTGTCAGCACAATAGCTTTTTTGATACATTTATTTTCATATGGTTATATGCGTGGCTTGGACGGTAATGTCGAAGACAGATATCCCAGGTTTTTCGGGTATATTTCGCTTTTCACCGCCTCAATGCTCGGTTTCGTCATATCGAGTTCACTTCTGAATATGTTTATATTCTGGGAACTCATGGGTTTGTGTTCATATTTGCTTATCGGGTTTTACTTTTTCAAGAAATCCGCTGCCAATGCTGCAGTCAAAGCATTCACGACAACGCGAGTAGGTGATCTCGCGCTCTTCCTTGGAATTATCATCATTTTCACCTTTACCGGTACTTTTATGATGTTTGGTGAAGGTGCATCGGGGCTTGCAGGCGAGGGTTCGTTATTTTATATTCTCGGCGAAAGATTTAGTGCCGGCGACATTGGCATGGGACTTCTGACAACTGTTGGTGTTCTGATATTCTTCGGTGCTGTTGGTAAAAGTGCCCAATTCCCGCTTCACGTCTGGTTGCCCGATGCTATGGAAGGTCCGACACCTGTTAGTGCGTTGATTCATGCTGCAACAATGGTTGCTGCCGGTGTTTTCCTCACCGCAAGAGTTATGCCTCTGCTGACACCTGGTGCACTGTCGATAATTGCTCTAATTGGCGGATTTACTGCCCTTTTTGCAGCTTCAATCGCAATTGTGCAATCGGACATTAAGAAAGTGCTTGCATATTCGACGATTTCTCAGCTTGGCTTCATGATGCTCGCTGTCGGGGTTGGAAATTACACTGCAGCAATTTTTCATCTCATGACACACGCATTTTTCAAGGGTTTGTTGTTCATGAGTTCCGGCTCAATCATACATGCAATGCGCCACGAAGCGGATATGTCCCAAATGGGTGGATTAATTCGCAAACTGCCCTGGACTTTTTTGACTTTCCTAATCGGTACTCTGGCACTTGTCGGAATCCCTGGTTTTTCAGGTTTTTACTCCAAAGAAGCAATACTTTTCTCAGCGCTTTTCGACGGGTCAGTCAATACTGCAAGCCTTGTCGGATTCTTTATGGGGCTGGTCGCAGCAGGATTCACCGGTTTTTATATGTTCCGACTGATTTTCAAAACTTTTTTTGGTGTTCCGAAAAATTTCAATCTGTACAACATGGCTAAGGAAAGCCGTTGGGTCATCATTACCCCACTAATGATTCTCGCAGGTTTTGCACTCTGCATTGGGTGGCCCTTTGGACAGAAATTTCACTTCGATAATTTTTTCGAATTCATCTTCAGCAGTCAATTTCTAACACCAACGTTGAGCCTTGCATTGGTAATTTATTACATATCTTTGCTTTGGAAGCATGGTGCTTTTAATGCCAAACAAACAGGAATAAGTAAACCAGAGGATGAACTGAGGAAAAAGGAATACATTCCTCAGCATAAACAGCATCATGAACATATTGAACCGGGGCAAGTGCCTGCAAACTTCCGAAAAGTTCCAGTTCTGCCATACATACTACCCTTAATTTTCCTTTTCGTTGGCGCGCTGATATCAAGTTTCGCAAACATTTCCGCGTCAATCGATGATATTCCGATGCAAAAAATACATTCGGAAAAAATCGCGCAAACTGATGATACACATGCTCAGGGAAATACGGCTCACATGCCGAAATCCGGCATTCACGGGTGGTTCGGTCATTTTGTTCATTTAACCGATTATCGCGTACATCAGCATGATGATTTCGTTGGACAGCAATCGTCGCAACAGGTGCAAAGCCCGATTGCAAATGCAGCAACTCAACATGAACCTACGGAGCATGCAAGCGGTTCGCACAATGCATTTCATATGCTTTCGATGATACCAGCACTTTTGGTTGCGGCATTTGGCATTTTCCTCGCATGGTTCTTCTTTGTGGGACCAAAAGCCGGCAAAGAATTTATCGGCTACCGAGGGTTTCTCGCTGGATATAAAAAAGTCCTAAAAAACCTGTATTTTGTCGACTGGTTTTTCGAGCGTGTATTTATTCGGACACTTCATTGGATTCGCAAGTTTATTGCGTTTTTCGACCTCGTAGTCATCGACAGCCTTGTAAATATCTGGACTCCAATTATTCGCACAATTGGTAAAATCACTGCATTCTTTGACCTGCAAGGCGTTGACGGTTCAGTAAGAGTTCTCGGCGAAAGCGTGCTTGAAGCGAGTAAAGTGGTGAAAAAGGTTCAGACTGGGAACATCCGCGATTATATTATGATTTTGCTTGTATCGGTAATCCTGCTGTCGCTTCTGTTCATCTTCCTCGCTGCTGTATAGTACTAGTCTTAAGTAATAGTAGGACAGGCTTCCTAGCCTGTCAATGTTGATGTGGGTGTCAGGCAAGATGCCTGACCTACCGAGAACATTGCGAAATTCATGTAACAGTTCACAGGTTTACCTACCTGATAACTGCGAACGTAAATGATATTTTCGAGTCAGATTCTTCAGGCATAAGAAATAAATGCAGAATGTCTGAATCAAGCTTGTTCATTAGTCTGTTGTAGAATTCGATTTTGCGATTCTCATTGAACGAAATCGCGGAATTTGCTGAGTTATAAATGTTCGCCAAATAAAAACTGGCTGCCAAAAATGAACTCACTGCTCCGAGAACTTCCTGGTTTTCGCTGAATGCTTCGTACGCAATGTACGAAAAAACACCTGTCAGCAATATTGACGTCAATGCTTCCAACACTCTGCCTGTGTACAATTGCCCGAGTCCGGGAACCATTGTTGACATAATGACCGAAAGCGCAACGTTTCGAGTCGATAAATCTTCGAATTTATGTAAATCATCCGCGTAAAGTTTTAATCCTGTTGTTTCTACAAGCTTCTGAGGCTTGAACTCAGTAATCATAGAAGCTGCCTCAAAATATTTTTTCTCCGCAACAAGCAAAACCAGATTCAAGTACCGACCCAGAAAATTCATAATTTTTTCATTTTTATCGATTGTCGAATCGGATTTTTCTGTCAAATTTAATATTTGTGACTTCGCTTGCTCGTATTTCTCCTGAAAAATCAGACAAAGCACTATATTAAAATCCGCCAGCTGTTCTAAATTGTACGATTGAGATGATTTTGTCCCAAAATCCTTCGCCTTAACATAGAAAAATACAGCATTCGGGTAATTTCCCGCAGCGCGATAACATTCACCAACAAAAAAATGTACAACCGGAATCAATGATGAATCATCGAAATACGACACAAACCGCATGAATTCAGTAACCGCGCGATAATATTCCTGTGCCACATATAGCTGAAGCGCAAAGAAAAATGCTTTCTCCTCCGCAACATCCGTAAATTCAATGCTTCCAAGCTTACACTCTTTTGACAGTTCCTCGGAAACCGCAGAGCGACTTGCTTCGGGAAGAACCGGCTTTTCACTCTCAACAATCTCAATACTCGAAGAGCATCCTGAAATAAGAGCAATAAAAGCTAAAATCAGCAAGATTACGGGCATGAATGAAATTCGATTTATATTGTTTTTCATATTATCGCATGCTAGAGAAGATTTAATTACCGCCAGTCCAGCTTTCAAGCGAGTTTCCCAAGAAAATTGAATTCTGGTATTCCATGAAGTGCTTCACTGATTTAAACCCGTAATCCTCGAAATTAATGTTGATATTCGGTTTTGTCGGCAAATCCTGCATACGCTCGATGCCGCCGAAAACATTCTCTATAACCGCTTTGCCAATTTCCGCCAACTCCTCGTTTGAATATTTCCGATGAGCTAATTCATCTGTTTTTTTCAGAAGCGGATTCTTCGTTGCAGATGTGAGTGCTGAAATTTCGAGACCCTCAGCAGTTTTCAATATTTTCATAACTGAACCACAATTGGTACAAGGGCATTCGATAAAAATTTCTTCCGGTTGCTTTGTTTCATCCGGTTCATCAGGTTTCGCTGGCTCCTCTGGCATTTCAATCTCTAAATCATTATGTTCCTTGTGCATTTCCGTATTACTCCAGTCAATGACAGCGATATTATCCACGCTTTCCTTTGTAATCTCACAATTCAAGCCACTTTGCATCAGAATATCGAGACGTGGTTTGACAATGTCAACCTCATCTTCACCAATGTTACTGTAAAGTACAACCGGCACGTTGTTAATGACAAAAGCGCACTGATTCTCGCTTAATTTCAACTCTTCTTTTAGTTGTTTGCTCAAATCAGCACTGTCAGCATCCACATAAATCGACCGAATGACAACATTGTAAGTAGAGTTTTCTAGTATCATAACTGAACCTGATTAATTTGTTGTTAAATCAAGGATTTAACCGACTGTTAAGATGCAACTAAGTCCGAATTTATCATTTGTTAAGCGAAAACAATAAATCACCAGCCAGCTTTCCATAATCGAATTTAGCATATAAAATTCACTCTGGCAATATGCATAATTTATTGTGGTAAACATATAATGGTTTGTATGTCATTCCTGCGAAAGATGGTTTGCAAAGGCATCAATTTAGCGATAGTTAGCGTTTTGCATGCGTTATGCATAAATAATTTCTATACAATTGGATTCATTTGCTATGAAATCGATTTAGCATCAAATATGGACGACCTGCAATCATACAACTGCTTGTATCGTGCTATTTCGCTGAGACACATCCCCATGCTGTCATTTCTGTATCACAACCTTTAATTTTTTAGTTAATACAAAACCAATTGAATCAATAATCGAACTTTTTCTGAATAATTTCGGGGACAGGTGCATAGGTCTTAGGTTCCATCGAATACGTCGCTCGACCCTGACTCTGCGCCCTTAAAGATGCGACATAGCCGAACATCGAAGCAATTGGTACCTCACCCTTGAGAATCGTCAGCCCATCATTGTTATCAACCTGAGTAATTAACGCCCTGCGAACGTTAAGGTCTCTTTGCACGTTGCCGATGTAATCTTCCGGCGTTTCAACCACGATGCTCATAATCGGCTCAAGAATCGATGTGCCGAGAATTGCGACCGCTTCTCGAACAGCACCAGCAACAGCCGCCTGAAACGCGGGTTCATTCGTCTTGCCTTCTTCGAATTTACCTTCGATAAATTTCGCACGCACCTGAATCACGGGAAAGCCGAAATTTCCGCATGATTCAAGCGATTCCTTCAAGCTTTTCTCGATAACCGGATGATATTGCAGAGGAACTATATCTTTGCTGCATTCATTGTTAACTTGCACACCCGATACTATCGAATCATGCTCGATTTCAATTGTTACACCTGCATACAATTCCTGCCCTGACGGTGAAACGCGCGAAAACTCGAAACTGTGTCGTTTCTTACCCGCAAGAGTCTCTTTGTATGCAACACTCGGCTTACCGACATTAGCCCTTATTTTAAATTCATTAGCGATTCTATGTAAAATAACTTCGAGATGAAGTTCACCCATGCCGGCAATCAGCAGTTGACCCGTGTCCATGCTTTCAATGACGCGGAAAGTCGGGTCTTCACGTGCAATTTTACCCAGCACTTCGTTGAGTTTGTCCCTGTCAACGCTTGATTTCGGCTCAATCGCCATCTGCACAACAGTATGCGGAAATTGCATCTGCTCAAGAAGAATTGGCGCACCTATTGAACATAAAGTATCTCCGGTGTACGTGTTCGGCATATTTGTGCAGACGATGATGTCGCCAGCATATGTATGAGTTATGTTTTCTTTTGACATAGCGTGAATCCGGAATATCGGTGCTAATCTTTCCTTTTTATTTACACGCGGATTGCTGAACATTTCGCCATTACGTGCTTTCCCGGAATAAACCCGCAAATATGTCAGATTATAATGTTTTGTTGCAAATGTTTTGAATGCCAGCGCGCTGAAAGCCTCACTTATACTGGGTTTGCGTAAGATTTTCGCATTACTTTTCGGGTTGTATCCGCAAATATCATCGCGGTCAAGAGGTGATGGGAGTAATTTCAGAATACCGTCCATTACAAGCTGAACCCCTTTGTTCTTAAGCGACGACCCACAAAAGACCGGTGTTATCAAATCTGCAAGTGTTGCCCTGCGCAAAGCCTGCCAGATTTCGTCCTTTGTGATTTCATCTGACGCTTTTTCAATGTAAAGCTCAGCAAACTCGTCATCTGCATCGGCAAGCACCGACATGAGATTTTCCAACGCTTCTTCACAGGCTGCCTCGTGAAATTCGTCAGGTAAATCCTCGATAATCAGCTCTTTGCCGTCGGTTTTTTCGTCAAAAATGACAAGTTTACGTTCGATGACGTCGATAACGGCTTTAAAATCCTTCATTTCTTCGCGCGGATACGGGATTGCCACTGGCACGGGTGTTGCATTCAGACGTGAAACCATGCTTTCCAGTGCTTTATCGAAATCGCCACCGTTTCTGTCAAGTTTATTGATAAATGCTATTGACGGCACCTTGTATTTCTTCGCTTGCCGCCAAACCGTCTCCGACTGTGCCTGCACTCCTGCGACTCCGCAGATAACAACTACCGCACCATCGAGAACACGAAGCGACCTTTCAACTTCAGCAGTGAAATCTACATGCCCAGGCGTATCAATTATATTAATATTATGTTCTTTCCAGGTTAATGATACCGCGGTTGAAAAAATCGTGATACCTCGCTCCTGCTCTTCCTCGTACCAGTCTGTAACGGTTGTTCCATCGTCAACATCACCGATTCGGCGTTCCTTGCCTGAATAAAACAAAATCCGCTCAGTTGTAGTTGTTTCGCCGGCATCGATATGGGCAATAACTCCGATATTGCGAATCTTGGACAAATCAGGAATAATCTCCGTCTTTGAATTTTTTTTTGCTCCTTTATCTTTGCCCATTTTTGTCCTTTCAAACTCATAATGCTAGCCAACTGACTCTTGAAAAGCTATCATATAAATCATGTTTTCAAACTCTGCCTAATAAAAAAAGACGGGGATTAACCCGTCTAAGAAAATCCTGGTTATTATTTTGGAAATTCCGTTTTGCGCTTTTCATATTCACTTTCGCTAAATATGTTTTTGAATTCACTGTCGAGAACCTTAGCGCGTTTCTTCCATTTCTCGTCTTGTTTAGCAAGTTCATTTGCGCAAATAAGTGCAAATGAGTAAGCATCGAGAACCTCGTTTTTCTGAAGGTTGCTCTTGTAAACCGAATATGCTTTCATCAGTGCTATAAAAGCTTTGGAATAATCGCCTGTCCTGCCATACTCAGTGCCAAGATATAAAAATGCTTTGCCAAGAACATCCTCGACATTGCTGCTTTCTTCAGTATCTCCGGTGAGTTTCTCGAGAATTTCCTTTGCCTCAGTCCATTTTTTCAGGCGTTGATAGCAATTTGCAAGCATCACACTGCTAAAATCTTTCGTGTATTTGTCAACTTCTGGGCTTGAAACCGCTTTAAGAAAAATCGGTACAGCCTTCTCGAATTCGCTATTGTAATAGACCATAATTGCAAGTCTCATATAGCTTAGACCTGGGGAATATTTTTTCAGTTCTTCAAATATTTTTTTCGCTTCATCCGATTTTCTCAATTTCAAACGCGATAAACCCCATCTGTCAAAGGCATCCTTAAGAAAGTACGAATTCGGAAAATCCTTCTTAAACTTCGGTGCGTAAAGGGCAACAATATCGAAACCGTTATTTCTTCTATCATTACCCAGATATCCGCTTAAAATAATATAATGATACGATAAGTGCTTTTCAATCTCGGTTGCTGCCTTATCTTCTAAAACTTTTTCGAAATCACCCATTGCAGAGCGAAAATTCCCTTCTTTGACTTTCTTTGAGCCCAATGTGAAGGCAGCAGTTTTTTCGTAATCTGAATCGACTGACCAGCTGAGAACGTCACTCCACTTCTCTTTGATTTTGTTGCCTTCAGATTCGAAGACAATATGCGTTTGGGTGAAATCAAGAATATTGACTGAAGGATATTCTTTTTTCACATTGTCTTTGTCTTTCACGAGAACATAATCTTTGGCGTATGCAGATGAACTCAAAACAAAGATTGCCAATGCGATGAAAACGTATATTCGCAAATTTTTGCTGAACATTTTTTCCTCCGATTTATTTTTTTTGCGATTTATCTAAATTTGATAACGAAGATTTTACAGTATATCAACGATAAAACAACCGATTGGTTCAGATTTTTAGCGTTGAATCCCAAATATCTTTGCTGGTTTTAACTATCTGGTTGGATTAAATGGTTCTTTACTCAAATTTTCGTACTGCGTCAAGAAAGTTTCGAAGGTTTGTCATTCCCAACTTGATTGGAATTCCAGAATTTGATTTGCCCAAAATATATGGATTCCTGCGTTCGCAGGAATGACAATGTGGAAATGTTCTCTGCTAAAACATATAATTCGGTGAACAACGAACGTGGACGGTAAGAAAACGCAGGTTTACCTGCTTAATCTTCAACGATTGACCAGCCTTCGTTTTCAATCAGAGGTTCAGCTTTTTTGTATTTCATAATCTGTTTTGTGCTGCCTTTGCGAATTGTAACGACCTCGTTTCTCCCGATTTTTCGATGTTCCCGGACGATAGGCTGAATCTTTCTCGCGCCACCCTGGTCAGCTTTCACCGCCTGCTCCATCTGACTTCGCGCATCATCCGCCTGTGGTGCAGTGGCACTTGCCAAAATCGAGCCGGCTTCCTCCTTCTGAGCATCCTGTGCTGAATCCCATTTGTCGCTTAATGAGATCTTTGCCCGTTCGAAAGCTTCGTCAGTGAGCCTGAATTTGAAAAATCTTTCAGTGAAATGATTTTCAATCAGACCGAGCATTTCAATGAAGTTTTCTAACCCTCGCTTTTTGTACTCGATTTTCGGGTCTTTTTGCGCATATCCTGAAAAAGCGACTGCAGAACGGAGATAATCCATCTCGCGTAAATGCTCAAGCCAGCGGTTGTCAATAATGTCGAGAAGCATGAATTGCTCTTGATAACGGGTGTTCGGCGCAGTCATGTCTGTCTCTTGCTTCTCGTATTTTTCCTTTACCTTGCCAACCAGCATTTCGAAGGCTTCTTCTTTGTTCATCCCTTCAAAATCTTTTTCTTTAAGTGAGAATAAGGCAGCTTTCTCAAGATAACTGATTAATCCGGGCAAATTCCAACCACCTGTTACTTCATCGATTTTCGTTGACAAAGACGTAAATCTGTCAGTACCGATTCTCTTAATGCGTTGTTTTTCTCCGTACAATTTGTATTTGTCAATAAAAAAACCAGCGGATTGTCTTGGATTCAGAAGTTGCGCTTCAGCAATCTCATCTTCATCAAATGTGATATTGAAATCTTTTTGGAATTTTATGGTGAAATCGCCCATGTCTGTCTTGCGTAGCTTTTTACATTCCATGCTGATTGATTGAATATTCTCGTCTTTTTCCCATAAAACTCGCTCGGTTATGTGTCTTTCGATGTTGTCGAACGCCAGCACTTCGATTTCCTGAAGACTGAACGGTTTTTCAACATCCGAAACAAATTTTTCATTTAACCAATCCACCAACTCATTGAGATTCCAACTTGTTGCAGGATTCTCGTAATGTGCATAATTATCAAGGTTTCGAGAAATGCACTTTGCAACAAGTTCCTGTGCTTTTTCTTTCAGATAACGTTCCCGATACTTGTTTTCCAACGGGTCCCAATCATCATGCTCTTCAAGAGGCTGCGGATTGGCAATTTCTTCCATCCACCAATCGAACCAACTGTCATAGTTGAATTTGTCATCTTCATTAGCAATGTCATTTTTTACGGTGTTTTTGACGCGCAACGTGCGAAAACGATTCTTATCCTTGACCCCCGTAAAACCCTCCAGAACGCCCTGTCGTAACGTATAAATCGTCTTACGCTGTCTGTCCATAACTTCATCATATTCGAGTAAATTCTTACGAATATCAAAATTTCGCCCTTCAACCTTTCTTTGCGCTTTCTCAACAGTATTGCTCAGCATTTTAAGTTCAATCGGTCGTCCATGCTTCAAGCCTGTCATCTGCATCATCTTGCGAATTGTATCGCCTGCAAATATGCGAATTAGGTCGTCTTCAAGCGCTAAGAAAAATTGTGATGACCCAGGATCGCCTTGTCTTCCGCAGCGTCCGCGAAGCTGATTGTCGATGCGCCTCGCTTCATGCCTTTCTGTTCCGAGAATATGCAACCCTCCTTGATTGCGAAGGTTTAGCCAGCCACCTGAGCTGAAGATGAATTCCGGTGGAGTGTTTAAATCTGTATCATCGTTGAAAAACTGCGGGCATAAAACCATCATCTTGTTGAACAAAGATTCCCGCAAGAACTTTTCACCCTGTAGTGCGTACTCGAGCCATTTACCGGTAATAAGTTTGTCGTCCCAGTCTTTACCATATTTTTTCTTCCTGATTTCCAGGTGTTTTTGCAAATATTCCTTAATCGGTATTGACAAACGAACGATTTCCGTAACGAATTTCTGCCCGACGTCCAGGTCCTTTTCGGGATTGAGTTCGCGCTGCATAAAATCGCTGAGAACGCTTGCCCAATCGCCCTCGAAAAACTCACGGAAGTCTGCAGGGTCGATATAATCCATCAATAAGCCGTCAATAACCGCCTGTGCTTTGGGATTGTTCTCAGGATAAAAGAAATCTGCATGAAGCGGGAACAATGCTTGTAATGATTCTGCAAGAACCTTTTCAGCTGCCTGTCGTTCTTTCTCGTTCATCAATTCCACCGGGTCATTCATTGGATAAGGCAACCCGTCAGCTTTTGTTAGAACTTCGAAAAGCTCCGAGAAAATCGTGTTATCAACGTCCGAAATATTGATTTTCTTCGCAGCATCACCATCTTTTTTACTTTTCCCACCTTTTTTCTTGCTTCTTAAATGCTCAGTGTCGTCTTTCGATTCCGCTGCCTCTGATTGCATCGCTTCTGTTGCAGCCATAAATCCTTCATCGTTTAAATAGCGATAGAAAAAGTGACCAGAATTCCCACCAAGCAGAATATCCGTACCACGTCCCGCCATGTTCGTCGCAATTGTTACCATGCCGGGTGCATTATTGAATTTTAATGATGTTTCCTTAATCGATTCAAGCAAATCCAAGATTGATTTCCTGTTGGCATTTTGCTCGAAATTGGCAAGTTCTTTTACAACTTTTTGTTTGTCAAGCAACCTGCGACCTGCCTGTGCCACGATATCCGCTTCCCGCATCGCATTCTCGTACGTAGCTTTCGCATTCAGAACATAAACCCTTTTCTTGCTGTCAGTTGCAATCGGATTTTCCTCTATCTGAAATCCTTGACCCTTCAGATAATCCGAGATTTCCACCGACCTATCGATTGTTGTTGTACCAACGAGAATCGGTCTGCCAATTGCTGCGAGATTGCTGATTTCGTCACCAATTGCTAAGTATTTTTCTTTGATTGAACCGTAAATTATATCGTTATAGCTGTTCCTGATAAGTTTTCTGTTAGTCGGAATATCAACAACTTCGAGTTTGTATATCTTGAAAAATTCACCTGCTTCGGTGAGAGCGGTACCGGTCATACCTGAGATTTTATTGTACAGGCGGAAATAATTCTGCAGCGTGATTGTCGCCAGTGTGCGTTGTTCACGTCGAATCTGCACATTGCCATAAGCACGTGCTTCTTTTGCTTCAATCGCCTGGTGCAAACCATCCGACCACCTGCGTCCTTCCATGAGCCTGCCGGTATTTTCATCGACAATAATAATCTCGCCGTCCTTGATTACGTAATGCTTTTCACGAAAGAACAAATTATGCGCTCGCAATGCGTTGTCAAGAAGATGAGGCCATTCAACGGCTGTGCTTGCCCAGATATTTTCGATTCCAAGCAATTCACTCACTTTTTCAAGCCCTGCTTCGCTTAAATCAACACGATGGTCCTTCTCCTTGACCTCAAAATACCGGTTTTTCAGAGTTTTCGGGTCAGCTTTACCTAGTTTTATCACAACATCGTTAGCATGCTTGTATTTTTCGGTCTCATCAGCTGCCGAGCCTGAAATAATCAACGGTGTACGTGCTTCGTCGATTAAAATCGAATCCACCTCATCAATAATCGCATAATTGAGAACACCCTGTGCCTGAAGCGACAGCTCACTTTTCATGTTATCGCGCAGATAATCGAACCCGAATTCGTTCGCAGTTCCATATGTGATATCGCACCCATATTCTCTCTGTCTGTCCCCCGAAAACATCTGAGATTGTATCGCACCAACGCTTAACCCAAGCCCCTGATAAATCGGTGCCATCCAGTCACGGTCACGCTGGGCAAGATAATCATTAACCGTAATCACATGAACGCCTTTGCCCTCAAGAGCATTTAAATAAGCTGCAAGCGTCGCCACGAGGGTTTTTCCTTCACCCGTTACCATTTCCGCGATTTTCCCCTGGTGAAGTACAATCCCACCAATGAGCTGAACATCATAATGCCGCATCGATAAAAACCGCCTGCCTGCATCACGCACCGCTGCATAAGCCTCAGGCAAAAGCTGATTCAAAGTCTCACCATCACTCAATCTTTTCTTGAATTCTTGTGTTTTCTCTCGCAATTCTATGTTTGATAGTTTCCGAAATTCTGGCTCAAATGAGTTTATTTGTTCAACAGTCGGAATAATAGTTTTGAGGAATCTTTCCGTTGGTGTGCCGAACATCCCTCGCATAATTTTTTTCAGTAACTTCATCAATTCCTCATCAATTTGTTTTTGAACAAAGCATAATATCACATAATCACAGCAATTCAATGAAACTCACGCTCAGATATGAAATTCTTATCGGTTTACAGTAATCTTAATGCCCTTTTTGGATTTTAGCTTGATAACGTTTTTGCGAGAGATTACATCTTTCGATTTATCCCTGAAAACATAGTTATTAATACCCTTGATAACGTAAATTGTTTTGCCATTCCGACTTTCCTTGAGAATCGAGTTTTCACCCTCAAGCTTAATCGAAACTCCCTTTTCAGTTTCCCATGTAAGCTTGTCGCCGTTGACTTCACGCTTACCATCCGCAATAAGAACGTTGCCGGTTGCGATTATTTTAGATATCTCAAGCTCAATACCAGATTTTTTCTCATCATCAGACGAAAACAAAGCTTGTACCCTATCTGCCTTCATATTCATTTTATTCAAAGTATTATTTTTATTAGTTAAGATTATTTCGCATCTTGAGGTGATTTCAAGCATTTCGATAAATCCGACAGCGGTGATTTTCTGCTTACTTCTGAGGTTTTCGTCCTCAGTTTCAGGAAATTTGACCGTTATCTCGAATTCGTCCTGATTGCTTTTGGGTTTCTCTTCGCGGGTGTCTGGTTCATCAACAATCTGAAGATTTGTGATTGTAAAAGTGATTGTTGGTGAATCAATAAGCTCAATCCTGTTTTTTTGCTCCCCGATAATCGAAATCTTACCTGCTTTTATTGTCAAATCCCGATGAACATATTCAAGTAAGGCAGGTTCCTTGGCTGATTTCCCCAAAACTTCAAAATGTCTGATTTTAATAATATTAAGTTTCAAATCTCTTGCAGATTCGAGAATTAAGTTTCTGCCTGTAACTGATAACAATTTATCCTCATTATCGAATGCAAGGACGGTAATATCTTCGCCCAACGATAACTTGTTGTTAAGCGAGATAAACTTCTCTCGGCTTTTTAGATAAACCATTGAATATGACAGATTCTTGTCTGCACTAAGGTCTATTAACGTTGGAATAATTGAACTACCTTGACTGTCATTCAGCATAATCAGTTTGTTCAACTCGGAATCGGCACTACGCAATTTCGTATTCCCCTTAAGGACAATCGATGTCGCATACGGAGCATAAATCAATTTCCAATTCGGCAATAATTCCTCGTCAATGTCCATTAAATCAGTGGATAATTGATGTGAATTATATTCGAGATACTCGGTTTCAATCCTGTTATTGCTGATTTCGTATAGAATCTGAATATCCTCACTTGACCGGGCAATAAAATTTGAAAGTTCAAGGTCACCGTTTTCATTGGCTGAAAATGTGATTTTAATATCATATGCTTTTAACAGCGAATAATGTTCGGGAATCGCAGCCTGAGTCAGTCGCAAAGGAGTTTTTCGCAACTCGATACCTTCAGCTGAACTGATTGTTAATTTATCCAGCAACGATTTTTTTTCTTCATAATTAATACTGATAAATATGCTGTTTTGTGCCGACAAAATGTACCTGAAATAATTGCCTTCTGTTACAGAAACGCGTGTGAAGCGAAAGTCCTGCATGGTTTTTAGAATCAGCTTCGGTTTCTGACCGCTAATTAAAATATGAGATTCTAGCGCACTTTTCTGCACATAAATCAATGCTTCCGCAAACACATACACATTCCCAAGTTTTTCAATGTTAAACTCTAGTGTTGAGCGATTTAGTGAGTTTTTTACTTCCAATCGTGTTAAATTTCTTTCCAAATGTTCTACATCTGTAACTTTCTTATCAAGTAAATCTGTTGCGCGAATAAGCTCGAAATAAAACGAAATCTCTTCTTTCCCTTGCAAAACAAGATCAACCTGCGAGGATTCAACTTTACCCGTAATTTTCCGACCTTCGAGAAAACTTGTTCTGTCAAGTAAAGAGCCTTCACCTATTCCTGAAATATCAAGCTTGACAATCTTACGCTCGATTTTTGCTTCACTAACAAATCGCCACTTCTCAAAACCACAAATTCCTATGTCGGTTTCCTGTTCCAACTCACGCTCAAAAATTATTTTATCTTCAGCATGACAGAGATAATAAGTGAATAAATTGTCATCATCCTCGGAAGACGTACCAAAAATCTCGCTTGCATCGTCCGTAAACATTATCGCACGCTCGATACCAGTAAATACACCGAGAAATTTCTCTTTGTTATTCAAATTTTCATAGAAAAACTCAAGTTTGTCACAATTCAGGCTGAATCGATTAGGTGTAAGATAACGGACATCTCCTTCAGCAGTGATTTTCTCAAATCTTAAGCTCTGACCCTCGCCAGAATTGAATCGGATGCTCAGGGAATTGCAATTAAGCTGGTTGCTTTGTGGTTTTTGAATAAATTTTACTGCACTTTTCATATCAATTGACTTTAGCTTGTATTCTTTTATGTCAATAAAATTTAAAACCGCACCATGCATGCCTGTCAGTTTGAAGCTTCCTGACATTTCATTGTATTCATCAAGGTTCTCGGGATTCAGCGATTGATTGTAATTTACTTCGACGTTCTTATGAATCCTGATTGTTGGGCTGCCTTCTCTAAACGTCAAACCCTTCCCCCTGAAATCGATGCCCTGCAGCGGGTAATCCATCATAATTTCTTCATCTGTTGTAATCAAAGTCTGAAACTTTGTAGATTGTGGCTCTTTATCAGTCTTAGCTTTTTCAGAGATTTCCTCTTCCCAGCGCACGAGCAGCTTTGAGCTTTGTAATCTCATATCATAATTGATTAAATTCCTCTCATCGATTTTGAACTTCCTGCCGTAAACCTTCGAAAGCATATACATCACAACGCTCTCTGCTATTTCGAGTCGATTTATCTCGGAAATATAAAGTGCCTTATTCGCCTTGATTAATATGAT
>JAIOTL010000215.1 GCA_021106775.1 Planctomycetota bacterium
ATGACATGATTATTCGCGGTGGCGAGAACGTTTATCCGCGTGAAATTGAGGAGTTCCTTTACACACATTACAAAATTCTTGATGTAGCAATTGTAGGTGTGCCAAGCAAGAAATATGGCGAGGAAGTTTGCGCGTTTATCCAGCTCAAACCCTTTGTGAGCGCGACGGAAGAGGAAATCAAGGACTATTGTAAGGTGAACATCTCACGGTTCAAGGTTCCTAAATATATCTTGTTTACGGATGATTTCCCGATGACTGCAAGCGGAAAAATCCAGAAATTCAAGCTGCGCGAAATCGCAACAGAACACGTCGCAAAACTCGAAGTCGTATAATTTACATCACTGATATTTTTTGATGAGTATCAGAAATGATTTATAGATGCGTTATAAGTAATTGCAGTACAATGAGTTATTGCGATATATTTTATTTTTTTAAGAAAAATATCATCAATCTCATTTTTGCTTCAGAATTTGATATTTTATATAAAAATATTTGAGGTTGAGATGTCTGCAGATTTTGTGCATTTACACACGCATTCTCATTATTCGTTCCTGGACGGTGCGGTTACAATAGACCAGTACATCAAGAAGGCGCAAGAGTACGAAATGCCTGCGCTGGCAATCACCGACCACGGCAATATCTGTGGTGCAATCGAGTTTTACAGCAAGGCACAAGGGAAAACCAAGCCCATTATTGGTTTCGAAGCATATGTCGTAGCGGACCACACAAAAAAACAGGATCAGCGTAGGTATCATGCAGTTCTTTTGGCGATGAATTACATAGGTTATGAGAACCTGATTAAGCTGACATCCGCCGGTCATCGCGATGGTTTTTACCGTAAGCCGACAATCGATAAAGACCTTATGCGCATGTATAACGAAGGTTTAATATGTTTGAGTGCGTGCATTCAGGGGGAAGTTCAGCAACAGATTTTGCGAAACGATATCGAAAAAGCTGAGGAGATTGCAGGCGAATATGCAGAAATCTTCGACGGCAGATATTATCTTGAGCTTCAGAATCATTACCTTCGAGAAGATGTTGCGATTAATGAAAATTCAACGAAAATCGCGCAAAAACTCGACTTGAAGACTGTCGCCACCAACGATAGTCATTATCTCAACGAAGGTGACCACGTTGCCCATGATGCGCTGTTGTGTATCGGCACGGGAAGCCTGATTTCCGATGAAAAACGCCTGAGATTTCCAAATAATGATTTCTGGTTCATGCCTGCGGACGTGATGAAGGAACGTTTTGCGAGTTATCCAGAAGCAATCGAGACGACCCTCGAAATAGCTGAGCGATGCAATCTCGAAATGCCGAAACAAGAGTATTTGCTGCCCGAATTTCACGATATTCCCGAAGGTTCGACGGCATCAAAACAGCTTGAAATCTGGACACGAGAAGGCATAAAGAAGCGTTACAGCACGGATGTCAAAGATGCTAATGATAATGTAACTCCTGAAATAATCGAGGAACGCCTGCAGCATGAGCTTCGCGTCATTAATAAAATGGGATTCCCTGATTATTTCCTAATCACCGCGGATTTCATCAAATGGGCAAAGGAAAACGGCGTAAGCGTTGGACCCGGACGAGGTTCCGCAGCAGGAAGCGTTGTATCATACGCCCTCGGAATCACCGATGTTGACCCATTCCTTTACGACCTGCTGTTCGAGCGTTTCCTCAACGAAGAACGTATATCCATGCCAGATATTGACATCGATTTTGACCCGATAAACCGCGAAAAAGTGTACGAATATGTGAAGGAAAAATACGGCACGAACAGCGTCTGCCACATAATCACCTATGGAACATTGAAGGCACGTGCGGTTGTCAAGGATGTCGGCAGAGTCCTGGAAATTCCGCTTAATGAAGTCAACGCCATTACTAAGCTGATTCCGCCCATCGGCGCGAAAATAAAGGATGCAATTAAGCAGGATGACTTGAAAAAGATGATAAACGGCAACGCTCAATATCGGGAATTATTCGATATTGCGAAAAAACTTGAGAATTTGAATAGGCACCCCGGAGTCCATGCTGCCGGCGTTATCATCGCTCCTAGCAATCTCGACAATTATGTCCCGCTTTTCTGGACAGGCAAGGAAATCGTAACACAATATTCGATGGAATATGCCGAGAAAATCGGGCTTCTGAAAATGGACTTCCTCGGCTTGAACAATCTGATAATTATCACGCGAGCACTTGAGCTGATTGAAAAGAATCACGGCACCAAAATTGATTTCGCGAAAATCCCGCTTGACGACAAAAAAACCTTCGAAATCCTCTCGCGTGGCGAAGGTCTTGGACTTTTTCAAGTCGAATCCGACGGCATGCGCAATTTGCTTCGCTCGATGAAGCCCGACCGTTTCGAAGATTTAATCGCCCTTCTCGCACTGTATCGCCCGGGTCCGCTTGAAAGCGGCATGGTTGAAACATACGTCGAAGTAAAGCACAAAAGACGCGAAGCACCTTCTCTGCATGAGATAATTGATGACATTTTAGCGGAAACCAACGGTGTAATTTTATATCAGGAACAGGTCATGCGAATCGCCCAGAAGATGGCGAATTTCTCGCTTGCACAGGCGGATAATCTGCGAAAAGCGATGGGCAAAAAAGATGCATCATTAATGGATAAATTTCGCGACCAATTCATCGAAGGTGCAAAGGAAAATGGCATCGAGTACAGTAAATCGCAGGAGATTTTCCAGATTATGGCGGGGTTCGCAGCATATGGTTTCAACAAATCGCATTCAACCGCATATGCATTTATCACCTACCAGACCGCATATTTGAAGGTGCATTATCCGCTGGATTACATGGCAGCACTTTTGACCTCGAAGATGGGCGGCGCAAAAATCGACACACTTGTGAAATATATGCGCGACGTGAAACGACAGAATATTAATATTGTGCAGCCGAGTGTGAATGTCAGCGATTCCGGCTTCGCAGTGCGGTTTTTTGACGACATAAAGGAAAAGGGTGAAATTGTATTCGGGCTCGGTGGAATCAAGGGTGTTGGAGAAGCGGCAATCGACCAGATGGTGATTGAGCGTGACAAAAACGGGGAATTTCTGTCGGTATTTGATTTTGTTGAACGTCTGAGCAAGAAAGTGATTAACAAGGGTACTCTTGAAACGCTGATAAAAGCGGGTGCACTTGATGAATTCGAAATGTCGCGCGTGCGACTTCTTGCAGGTGTTGAAAATCTTGTCGAACTGGCGGGCAGCAAGAGCAAAAACAAGAAACAAAAGAGTTTTGACTTCAGCGCAAATTCGGAAATCGATGAAGACGATGAACTTGCCAATGAACGCTTCTTTCCAAAAGTCCCCGATTGGTCGAAGCTGCAAAAGCTCTCAGCGGAGCGCGAAGTCGTCGGCATGTACATAAGCGACAATCCGCTTAACGAATTCGAAGACATCCTCGACAAATTCTGTTCGCATCAGATGATTGACCTTGATGAGATTGAGGATGGGTCGAAAGTAGTATTCGGCGGGATTATCAACGATTTCGCGTTACGGACGATTCAAAAGGGAAAATCGCAGGGCAAAAACATGGCGACATTCGGGCTTGACGGTCTTGTTGGGCGCGTGCAGTGCGTATGTTTCTCGGAGGCGTACGATGCTCTAACAAACATTCTGGTGCCTGACAAACCACTGATGATTATCGGCAGAATCAACGAGCGAAACGAGGAAAAGCAAGTTGTTGTTGACAATGCGTTCCCGATTCAGGAGAGCAAGAGCAGGCTGACATCCGCGGTTTATCTGCGTGTCAGGCATGAACAGGCGAGGATAAACAGTCAGCTTGGGAGCGAAATTGAGAAGATTTTCAGCAGGTACAGAGGAAAAGCCGAAGTTTATTTTGAGGTTTGTGTGCCGGAGGGTACTGTTACTCTCGCTGCCAACAGCATTCACAAGATTAACCCCACACAGGAATTCGAGCGTGATATTCAATCTGTCCTTGGCGAAAACTCAATCAACTACCGAATAATTTTCTAAGGGATTTACCTGATAAGTGGACAATCTCATTGGTGAATTTTGCATCATTTTTATAAAAGTAATGCTCAACTGAATATCAATTCAATCGGATATTTATCCAGCATTTAAAAATTATTAAGGCAATTATGATATGGTTTCATAAAAAAAAAGATAATGGTATTCAGGAACACATGGATAGCATCAATTCTATTCGGAAGCCAACTATCGTACTATCGAAAACTTATAGAAAAACCTTTAGCCGTCTAGCAGGTTTACCTATGCTCCCTGACAATATAGAATGGCCTAAATGGAACAATAAACCAATGGAATTCCTTTGTCAATTGGATTTGAGCGAAATTCCCAATGATTGCGAACGCAATGCACTTCCGAAAAATGGACTATTACATGTTTTCTATAACGAAGACCAAGCATGGGGTATAGATTCAAAAGATAAGGATGGCTGGAAAGTTATCTATAGCGAAAGATTAAATGAAGAATGTAAGCTGAGAAATGAACCTGATGGACTTATTAAAGAAAAAGAATATAAGGAAAAATCTGTCTTTTTCAGACCCATGTTAACTTTTCCAGATTGGACTGATGAACGAATTCTCTCACTTGGATTTAACGAACAACAAAATGAAGATTACAGTAATTTGACATATAACCTTTTTCAGGAACAACCTAAGCATCAATTGTTCGGTTACCCAGAGGTTCTACAGAATAATACATTGGAACTAGAGTGTGATATTTTCACTAATGGATTGACTTGGGATGATTACTACAAATTGACTGAACTCAAGCAAAAACAAATGGAAGATAAAAGTCGGTCTGAATGGGTTTTGCTACTTCAGCTTGATTCTGATGATGATGTCGGGTTTATGTGGGGTGATTGTGGTCTTCTGTACTTCTGGATTAAAAAGGATGACCTTAAATCCGGGAATTTCGATAATATCTGGTTGATTCTTATTTGCGGATAAGATTTAGGTATGGAATTCCGATTATTTTCGATGGTAAATGTGACGGTAGGGCTGGAATCTCCAACACGCACATCACCGAAATCGTAAACACCTGTACCCGATGGAATTTCGGTTGTATCCTGTTTGAAAGTCATCTCAAGCGCTGATTACCACATCCCATCAAATACCTCCGATGTCAGACTACAACAAATCTACTGGCTTACCAACAATGTTGATGCGCTTAAGGAGTGGGGCTTTACCTCCCACACCCCACCACTGACTTTGTCAGTGGTTAAGACCGCTAATTAATATATTATGCAAGCGAACCCATGGGGTCCCAGGGTGGCAGGACAATTGGTGCTTCTTCAAGCGTTTTCAACATATCTTCGGGAAGATATTTCTTGCTCACAACAACTTCATACATAAATTCATCGAACCATGCTGCGCTCATGACATAAAATCCTTTATCACCCGTTTTATCGCTCCAGCTGTTCTCGACACGCCAGGATTCCGGCTTGCCATCGACAATATTCACGCCGGTAAAAACCATCGCATGAGTCATCACAGATTCGCCATAATCGAGTCTCGTCGCCTTGTCCATACCGAATTTCGTATCAAATAGCAGGTTATAATTGTAAATGTCCAAATCAAGAATGCCTCTTTCGCGTTCCATGAATTTACCAACGTCGCAGCCGAACCAAACCGCTTCCTCATCCACAATCTGCTTAGATGCAAGCTCCTGAATCTTTGCGCTTTCAACGTTCAGATACAAAACCTTACGCCCGTCCTTCATATTATTCAGATATTTCACGGTGAACATTTTGTTGTAAGGTTTGTCGGAAGTTGGTGCATTTATCAGGCAAACGTAGTCGTCAAGGTCGATTCCAATATATTTTGTATAAAAATCCTGTGGTGTGATGTTGACTTCCCGATGATATTCCTTGTCCTCATTGCGATAGTCCCAGGTGAAGGATTTTGGGGGTTCGCCAAGCATTATGCACAGAATGCGATAGGTTTCACTTAGCATCTCAGCTTTTGTTTTTCTTAACACATCAATTGTCTTACCTGCTTTGTTCATTTTACGCAGAATACTTGCATATTCACGCAGTTTGCGCGTTACAGTTTGGTTTATATATGCAGAAAGACTGGAATTCGCACTCTCAGGATACGCCTCTTTTGGCACTATGCCGTATTTCTGCACCAGGTTGACGAACATGTCCCATTGTCCACCGTCCTGAACAGGAGATTGCAGAAGCCACATAAAAAGTCGACTTGTTACTTCTTCGTCAAGGGTTTCAAGGACGTTTTCAAGGAAATAGTTCGCCTTTTCAAGCTTATCCCAGAAAAACATATACGACTGTGACAACTCAAATTTCTTGACGTTCATTTTCTTCATCGCTTCGTAGCGTAGAAAGTTTGTACCTGCGAAAAGCCAGCAACGACCGC
>JAIOTL010000108.1 GCA_021106775.1 Planctomycetota bacterium
TATAAACAAGTTCCGTAAACAAATCGTAGATGCCGCAGTGTTTCGGTGATTTCCGCACGCTCAATTCCCTGCCGCCAACGTCAAACTTGCGAATAATCTTCTCCTGCGCAATCGGGTAAACGAGCCTGACGCGTTGCGTTTCCAGCAAATTCCCAAGCTTTCGCCTGATTCCGCTGAAATTGCCCGTCTGAATCTCAATCAATAAATCATCACGCACAATATCGATAAAATATCTGCCGACTTTCACCTCACATTTATCATCCGCCGTCGCCAGCAAATCCTTGAGCTGAGCATGCAAAGAGCGTTCATTCAAAGTCCCAATACCGGTTTTGGTCGATTCCATTAAAATCCTTTCAGCTACCCGTTTAATCGGCGAAATCATGCGTTTCTGTGCAAAAATCGCAGTTTTCTCAAAAAAAAACACCCGAACGTGCCGGGTGCTTAAATTTATTGGAGTTTTCAACGCTTATGCAGGAACGAGTTCTACACTTGCGCCAGCTTCCTGAAGTTTTTTCTGGACATCTTCGCCGTCTTCCTTGTTGACGTTTTCCTTGATAACTTTTCCGTCAACTGTCAGGTCTTTCGCCTCTTTCAAGCCGAGACCGGTGATTTCGCGGATAGCTTTGATAACTTTAATCTTCTGTCCGCCAACTTCTTTGAGAACGACATTGAAGTTTGTCGGTTCTTCCGGTGCATCGCCTTCGCCGCCTGCCGGTGCTGCCATAACAACTCCGCCTGCTGCAGGTTCAATACCGTATTTGTCCTTCAAAATGTCCGAGAGTTCTTTTGCTTCTTTAAGCGTGAGATTGGCGATTTCTTCCGCCATTTTTTCGAGGTCTGCCATGTTTTTCCCCTTTCAGATTATTAAGTTTGTTTAATTTTCATCTTCTTCCGTACCTTTTTGTTCAATCTGTGATGCTAGCGCACCTGATGGACCAATAAGGCAACCAGCAATTTTTGAACCCATTGCGAGAATCTGTCCCGAAATAATCGAAAGCAATTCTTCCCGGCTTAACAAGTCCTTGTATTTCTGTGCACCTTCAGCATCGTCAACTGTGCCGTCAATGATACCGCCGACTATTTCTGCACGTTTTGTCTTCTTGTTGAATTTCAGCAGAGCTTTCGCAGCTTTGATTACTGCACCTTCATCCTCGCCATAAGCAACCGCAACCGGTCCCTTCATAATATCTGCGAGTCCTGTTACTCCGCGAGCTTCCATCATTTTGACGAAAACGCGATTTCTTACGACAACAACTTTAATGTTTTCTTCTGCGAGTTGATTCTTGAACGTAATCAAATTATTCGCAGCAATTCCCTGATAATCGAAGAAAACCATCGAATTGACATTATCAAAGCGTTTCTCGTATTCCGAAAGCATCAACTTTTTCAATACACTAGGCATTATTTGCCTCCTTCCGCGAGTAACACAGAAACGCTTGGTCCCATCGACGTGCTGAGATAAACCTTTTGAATGTATGTACCCTTCGCTTCCGCAGGTTTGACTGTCTTGATGTGGTCAACAAAAAAATCGATGTTATCAAGCAGCATTTGCTTGTCGAACGAGCGTTTTCCCATAACCGCGTGAACGTTACCATGTTCATCTGCTCGATATTCGATTTTACCCGCTGCGAACTCTTTAATCGCGCCTTCAACATTCGGCGTTACCGTGCCGTTTTTCGGTGTGGGCATTTTTCCTTTTGGACCGAGGATTTTACCCAAGCCGCCGACAACTCTCATCATCGAAGGATGCGCGATACAGACATCAAAATCATCCCAACCGCCTTTGATTTTCTTAGCAAGTTCGTCACCGCCAACTTCTACTGCACCGGCATTTAAAGCGGCTTCAGCAATTGGACCCTCAGCAAAAGCGATAACACGGTTGGTTTTACCCACTCCGTGCGGTAAGGTAAGCGCGCCACGCAATGCCTGTCCCTGTTTTTTCGGGTCAATACCGAGTTTCATCGCAATCTCGACAGCTTCGTCAAATTTGCGTTTTGGTGCTATATTCATGAGTTTGTCGAGTGCATCATTCATCGAAAATTTATCGTCTTCAGAAACCTTTTTACGTGCTTCTACAATTTTTTTGCCATTTTGATGACCGATACGTTTTCCACGTTTGCGTTTTTGCTTCTTTTTGTCTTCCTGCTCGGTGATTGCAGCCTGTTCATCAATTTCCGCTTGTTTGGCTAATTCCTCAGGATTTTCTTCCTGTGGTTTCAGCGTTTTCGGTGTTTCTTCTTCTTTTTTCTTTGCCATTTAACCCCCTTTTCAGGTTCTTACGAGCAGGGCAAGCCCTGTTTTCTTTCGACCTTAACGGATAACAACGTTAAGGAGACATGCTGTTTGCGAAGTTTAACTTCAACACTGTCATTTATAGCGAGGCAAATCCTGCTCTCCCCGAAATTTTTGTTATTCGTCAACCACTTCAATACCCATGGTAAATGCTGTGCCTTCGACCATGCGCATTGCCGCTTCGACGTTGTTCGTGTTAAGATCCTTGAGTTTCTGTTCTGCAATTTCCCTGATTTGTTTTTTTGTCACTGTCCCGACTTTTTCTTTGTTGGGTTCTGATGCACCTTTGACGATTGCCGCAGCTTTTTTCAACAAAATACCAGCAGGTGGTGACTTCAGGATAAATTCAAAGCTTCTGTCGCTGAAAATCGTGATTTCAACGGGGATAATCAGTCCGGAACCTTTCATCTTGGCAGTTGCATCATTGAACTGTCTGACGAAAAGACCGATGTTAGCACCATGCTGACCCAATGCGGGTCCAACAGGCGGTGCTGGTGTCGCTTCCCCAGCTTTACATTGCAATTTAACCTTTGCATTAACTAATTTAGCCATTTCGAAACCTTTCAAACCCGACGATTTACAACTCAACTGCGATTTTCGTATTGATAACCGCAGATGCGTTTTTATCGAGATAAATCCGGTTTTGTTTTGTACACAACTCAACCTGCGCAGGCGAGTTTGTTTGCTCACACCATCGACAGCAGGACATAATTGAACCTGTTTACAATGATGCTCAGAAAGCCGATTTCTTCAGATATGTAGGAGTTGAAGGGCGGAGGAAGCAGCCATCCGCTATCGGCTTGGAAAGTTACAACTTATATATTAATATTAGGAATTCAAGAACAATTGGTGGAAATTTATCAATAATTCGACTAATTTTTTTTCATATTAATGGCGGATTATTTTACGTTTAAATTTGCGAATAATTTTACAATTTCTATCAAGTTTCCGTTTCTTTTTGCTATCATACATAAAACTTTTCATTTTTGGAGGAGATTGTGAAAAAATTTCTTATTATGATTTTTGTAGTTGCGGTTGTAGTTTTAATCGTGCCGAAAACCGCCTTGGCACAGGCAACTTTCGTTCCGCCGTTTGACAACAATAGAACTTCATCTCTGCATTTCGGTTTCGGAGAATTGCTTTATGACATTGATTATGATTCCGGCTTGCTATCTGATGTTGATGTAAGTCAGACGGTTGCTATCTTCGGCGGGAATTGGGAACATAGTGTAAGTTATGGGTTCTATCATTGCCGGTTTGGCGTCATGGGTCTTGGTGATACTGAAAATACAACCAGTTCATCAACTACTACAAGCACTTTCTGGAAGGACAACCAGAATCTTTCAATATATTTTGGTGGTGGTTATATCTTTCTTAGCGAAGTTCCACTAACTGCGCTTGCAACCTTTCCAGGACCGAATACGAACAATCATCCTCAAGGAACAATGGCGTTTTTTGGTGGTGGATTCGATTTTAATGTTTACGGACAATGGGAAACGCATACATCCGGTATTACTGATTATGAGACTGGGTTTTACGTGTCGGACCTATCACTTGTCGCCCTTGGTGGAATACGCATTCCGAACGTCGGTTTTGTGCTTCATGCCAGTTTTTCGTTTCATTTTCGACTTGGCTGGGAAATGAGGCAATCAAGAACAACCGGTGGCTTGGAAACTGTTATTAATCTTTCTGAAAGTGCTGAACTTGGAATACCATTTGGTGGTATGGAGCTTGGAATTGCATATGAAGTGTCTTCTCTGCCACGGCTTCGGTTCGGCATAGTCGGTAAATTCGTCAATTCGATGATGCTAATCTTCCATGGTGGTTATGTATTTTAACGATGTCCAGCAATCGTGGAAACTGAAGCATTTCGGAATATCTACATTAAACTAAAGATATTCCATGAAAAAACCCGTCTTTCCGACGGGTTGTTTTATTAAAGGATACTTTTTATTGCAGAAAAACCGTTACGCTGAACAGTAAAGTTATATCCGCTGCCTGTTTATACAAACCGAAGGTTAAACCCAATTCAGGTACAACTTTCAAACCCTCAACTTCGAAGAAACCTTTTGCGCCAACAGTTATATCCATTGCTGGGTCGTAAAATTCAATCTGCAAAAGCGCGCTGACCATTTCATGGACTTGATATGCACCGCCGATTCCAAAATTCATGAGCATTCCCCATGTCCTGTTTTCCTCGGGCTGAACCTTGTCGCCATCCGAAGCATATGTTATTCCGAGCATGACATTGACACCAAGTTTTTCAATTGGATATGCAGACCCAAGAACATTAAGCGAGAAATCAAAAGCTCCGGTACTCAAAGCATCATTTTGTGAACCTGTTGGAAATTTCAAGGTTAAAAGTCCGGCAACATCGAAATCAAAGGGCATATTATTAAGCTCAACAATTGCACCTTCGCCAAGAAACCTGTATTTTCCGTGGAGGAATACATCGCCGATGGCTGTCGCAGCTTCAGTGTTCAAAGGCAAATTGTAAACCTCAAGCGTACCATCCCATCCACCAAACATCAACCTGAGACCCGCTTCCAAATTCTCGATGATGCCGTAACGTCCTTCAAGTTCAAACATTGAAAGCGTGCCGTCAAAATTCGGGTCATCATCGATTGCTCCACCGAAACCCGCAAGAATATAATTTAATCCAGCCTGAATGCCACCAATATCAAGGGTTCTCGCAGCTTCCATACGACCGTAACCAGCAAGCGAGTAAATACCGTTTTTATGACCGGTTCTCATCGGAGCAAGCATCCACATTTCGTCGAAACTGAGTATTTCAGACTCCGATGGTGCTGTCTGAATTGGTGTTTCCTCGACCAACTCTTTGTCAGCCTCGTCTATCATCTTGTCGGCATCGTCTTTAGTTTCTTCATCGATGACATCATCGCCAAGCTCCGTCTGAGCCAATGCCGATTGAGCACAAAAGAGCGTTAAAAGAATAATAATCCCCAGATATACAAATTGCCCTCTCATAGTTCTCCCCTTATTAATTGTTATGCATAATCTAATATCATTTTCTATAAATATTGCTGACGAACATTAGTAAAAGAATATTAATATAGTCCAAGTAGCATTTTAAATGTTCAATTATTTTTTTCAACCTGCTCTTTGTAATATTGCATAATGATATTAATATTTTGATTCAGTTCAACAGCTAATAATTAATGATGGCTTGATAGTGTTCATGAATACATGAGTTATTTTGATAATTGTGCTTATTGATGAAAAAACAGCGGACGGGAAACAGGAGCATTAAAACATATTGATTTCATTGAACTTATAATGTTTTCGGTAGCTTACTTTTTATCACCTTAAAATTTTTAACTTTTTTTCCACACTTTTGATAATTCTTTTACATTTTTGATTCAGTTTCAACATTGCTCATTGTTGATTAATTTATCGACAGGCGTTTGTTAATAATTTGCTTAATAAAACTAGTCTTTCCACAATTGCTTTTTAACATCCTTTTAACATTATTAACTTTTTATAAACAAGTTGTATTCGCTTGTTTTTCTGGCTCTTAGCATAATGACGCATCAGTTATGAAAAAAACATCGGTATAGATAAAGACAATGATATTTTAAATTTTTATATCTTATATTTTAAACTAGCTGAACTTAATCCAGCATTATCCTCGAAATGATTTCTTTTAAAACACAAACCATGTATGTACTATCGGTTTGCTAAATTGAATATTAAAGTCAAACTGAAATTAAATAAAAAAAATTCTTACTTTACCTGTGACGCTTTACAGAATATATTAACACAATATTTGCAAAACCCGTATAATTTTAGCATATACGCCTGATGAGAGGTTTAATATGAAAATCATTTGTGAACAACAAAAATTGGCAGAAGCAATCGTATTTGCAGGCAGAATTATTAGTCCGACTACGACGAGTACTGTTGCTCAAAATTTTAAGCTTATTGCAAAAGACAATTCACTTGAAATTCGCTCTACAAACCTGGAACAATCGGTTGTTTACTTCGTTCCTGATATTGAAGTGAAGCAGGAAGGGGAGATTTGCATACAAGCAAAGATGCTTGAAAGGCTTTTCAAGGGATTCAGACGCGGAATCGTCGAGATTGAAGGCGATGCTGAAATGATTGTGCATATTAAACACGGCGGGCAGAATCTGAAACTTTACGGGTATGACCCCGAGGAATTTCCAATCTTTCCGGAGTTTGACGAGGAAAAATCTTTTTTGATATCAGGTAAACAGCTTGCCGAGCAAATACATAACAGTGTTTTTGCGGTTTCAAGGGAAAAAACAAGGTTTGCTATTGACGGCGTGTTGTTCGAGATAAATGAAAATCTTCTGACCCTTGTCGGAACTGACGGCAAAAGACTTGCAATCACAAGAGATAAAGTTGAAACCGAGATGAATCTACCGGACAATATTATCGTTCCTCCGAAATGGCTTAGCCTGCTGTCAGACTTGATAACAAAAGGTTTTGAAGAATTTGTGAAGATACAGGTTGTGTACAATCGGATAATGGCGATGATGGGACCTGTGATTATGAGTTCTCAACTTGTTGCTGGTGTATTTCCAAACTACAAAGCGGTTATGCCTGAAGAATTTTCGAGAAAACTGACGATTAATCGCGACGATTTGCTTTATAACATCAGGCAGGCAGAGCAATTTGTTTCAGAAGAATCCCTGGGAGTAAAGTTCGATATTTATAAGGACAAAATTTTAATTAAATCACGGTCAGCGGAGAAGGGTGAGGCGTTGATTGAGGTACCAGCACAGTTTGAAGGTGGTTTCGAGATTGCTGATTCTGACGAGGACGAAGATGCAGGCACTACGGAACCCGCAGAAAACCTCGTCATCGGATTCAATCCGCAATATATCACCGATATTTTGAAGATTTTCCAGAGTGATGAATTCGTTATGGACATAAACGACCCGGAAGAACCGGTACGCGTGCTAGCAAACGATAACTTCACATATATCGTCATGCCCGCTGAAATCTAACAGGGCAAGACAGGTAAACCTGCTTTTTTTCCGTCTCCTGTGCATATTACATGGAATTTATAGATTTTGAAGAGATTACCCCATTGTCATTGCGAGCGAAGCGAAGCAATCTTTGCGTTCCATCGAATGGTTCTTGTGATTGATGATACCAAATAATGATAAATACACTTTAACATCGAATGCGGTAGGACAGGCTTCCTAGCCTGTCAATGTGATATTATATGTCAGGTAAGATGCATGACCCACTATTTTATCTGGGTCTCTGTGGCAAAAATCTTGAATCATTGTTTGTTTCTGAATTCAGCGACAAGGCACTTCAGGTCTTCATAATCTATCTGCTTCCTGCTTTTCTTTGCAATGCTGAGAATATAATCGAGTAAAGCGAGGTCAGGTTCGATATTAAGCTTTTCCAGCATCAATCGAATGTTCGATTTCCCCGACATAAAACTGATGCGGATAAGTTGATCAAATCCGTAGTCAGAAGCAGGAACCGAAGAATAAACAACATCGGAGAACTTGGTCTGCCCAAGCTTAAACGCCTTTTGTATGGCAGA
>JAIOTL010000203.1 GCA_021106775.1 Planctomycetota bacterium
CAGGAATCATCGAGAAATTCGACATCAAAGCGGTTATCGGCAAAGGTGGCATGGGCGAGAAAACTCTGCAGGCGTGTCA
Source organism: Planctomycetota bacterium (assembly GCA_021106775.1). The sequence goes on from JAIOTL010000203.1 coordinate 80, forward strand.
GGAGCATGGCGCGGTGTATCTGCATGCGATTGGCGGTGCTGCGCAGGTATATGCCATGGCGGTCAAGGAAGTGAAGGGAGTTTATCTGAAGGAATTCGGCTCACCCGAGGCGGTTTGGGTGCTTGAGGTTGAGGATTTCCCAGCAGTTGTAACAATTGACGCGCATGGCAACAGCCTGCACAAAGACGTCGAAACCCTCAGCCAATCCAACCTCTCCAACCTCCTATAACGACAACCTTTCATTAAAATACTGGTGTCATTGCGAGGAGTGAAACAACGAAGCAATCTCAGGAGATCCATCGATTGTAAACATACAAACACAACATGTCATTCAGAACGGAGTGAAGCGTAGCGAACGGAGTGAAGAATCCAGGCTAGCGAAATACAACATGAGGATTTCACGGAAAATGAATTATGTTCACGGAATATTGGAAAAGATTTCTTAAATCCAAATTTTTGTTGGAAATAATGAAACAAAGTGAATCCTAATTTTGCGATGGACTATCCTGTATTCTTCGGTCGCTTTGCTTCCTCAGAATGACAGGTTCAATGTCATCAAAGACAGGCAAGGATGCCTGTCCTACCAATTTTTCTCTGTGTTCTCTGTGGCAAATTTTTCTGGATTCCCGTTTGCACGGGAATGACAACTATTTTAGCTTTTTAATGATGGGGGTGATTTTGTTGAGGTGTTCGACAAGGACATGCCCCAGACGCTCAGCATTATCAGGTGTCAGACGCGGGTCATCGATGATCGTACGCGAAATCAAATCCATGTCAATCTCCGCTTCCTGCTTGTACTGCACATCATCCGCACCCCGATATTTCAGCATCCCCTTGATATTTTTATCAAAACCCATCGCATTTGCAAACGTATTGAAAAACGCGACATATTCGATAAACGGGTCATTGGGCGTCAAAACCGGAATATGCTTTAAAATTGCGAGCTTAAGCACTTTCTCCTTCTCCTCCCCATGCGTCGCCACCTTCAACGGCTCATCAAAACTCAATTGCACATCAAACGCTGGCGTTTTTCCATAATTCTCAAGCTTAAACGAACAGCTGAAACCCCTGTCAACATACGCATCAAAGCTCACATACGGACGCTTATCCATGGCCTGCTGCTTCCGCATCTCCTCAACCGCCTTCTGCGAAAGCTTGTTCGAGCGCATTGAAATCAACAGCAGCAGAAGCGTTGACGCAACGTAAACCCCGGTCAGAACAATGAGAATAAGGTCATAGTTTTCTATTATTTGGTCTGCAAAAAGCATATTTTTCTCCTTTTTTAATAAATTGACCTGGTTAAGCGTTCAATATCCTGAATCGAGGTCTCAATGTTATTGACGCTTGACGAAATCACACGCTGAAAGTACACCGTTAAATCAATATCAATGTCATCCTTGTACAAGTTGCCGTCATCGTCGGAATATTCAAGGGTTGCGAGGATTTGACCATGTTTATCGTTGAGACTCCAAAAATTCGTAGCGGAATTGATGAATTCCTTATAAACTCTGCCTGGCGTGATGAATGGTATCGGATCAGCAATTGCCAGCATAGAGAACATTCGAGTTTTTTCCTCTTTGGTTTCTCGGTCGCGATATTTCGATGCAATTAGGTCTTTGTGAAATCTTAGTTTGACGTTGTGGGCAGCAGTTCTGCCGGTGTTTTTCAGATTTAGGAAAAACGTAAACTGCCTGTCAATCTCGAATCCGAAAAACACATACGGTCGGTTCTCCGCAATGCGCTCTGCCTCAAGTTCCTTGATGTTTTGCTGGGCGATTTTGTTCGACCGATGGCTTAAAAACAGAATTACAACTGATGAGAAAGTGTAAATCAGTGTCAGGACAAGGAAAGTCACGCCGGATTGAAGTTCTGCAATATACATAAACACCTCATAAGCAATTTATTAATTCATATATCATACACAGATTATTTTTGGATGCAAAGTTTGAAAAAAGTTGAATGATTGCATCATTTCTGATTAAAATCGTTAAAAAAAGTGTCTATATTATTACACAATTCCAACAGATATTCTAATTTGTTCTACACCAATTCTAATTTTAAGCTGTTAATAAAGGATAATTTGCATAATTCCGCCTATTTTTTAGTTTCTCTATACAACATGTAGTATTGTTGCCAAACTTAAATTTAACACTTTGGCATATTACTTGCGTATTTTGGATAACAAGAGGAATTCAAACATGATCATCAACATGAAAAAACAACGATTTGATAAACGAATCTCATATCTCATTGAGCTTTTCAAAGTAAAAATCCCTGTCATTCCTGAAAAATTCAAAAAAACCGAAAAACTCGAATGGCGCAATCTCGCTGACCGTCCGCGCTGGCGCAATTAAAGCTTTTAATCATTTCACGCATTGTACACTGCAACAAAATTGATTTAATGATGGAACAGGCTTCATAGTACGCTGTTATATAATTTTCAGTGAATGGTAGAACATGCATCCCTGCCTGTTTATATTGATTCTGAGTGTCAGTCAAGATGCCTGACATACCGACAATGTCGCAAAATTAATGTTTTTGTCATTCTGAAAGACTGTAACGACTGAAGAATCCAGGCTAGTCCATCACAAGACAGTGATTTACTGCATTTTGTTATTTCCAACTGAAAACAAAGATTCATGTTCAGAATTTATCATACATAATAAATTTATTGTATTCCATGTTTAAGCTTTGCTAGCCTGGATTCTTCGCATCGCTCAGAATGACATTGAACGGATGTTATCTCTGCAAAACAGACAGATTCAAGGTGCAATCTCTAAACCTGGTGATTCGGTAAAATATGCAACGGGTAGGCAAGAAAAAACAGAAAGTCTGCCTGTATTCTTCGCTACGCTCAGAATGACATGTAAACCATAGCCATTTTATTTATTTCGTGTTGAAGAAATAATCGTGCAGGCTTCGAACCGCAGTGCCAACATCGCTATCACTTACCAGAAACGCAAGATTCAACTTGCTCGCACCGAATGAAATCATCTCAACATTCACTTTCACCTCACTCATGATGCTGAAAACCTTACCAGCAATACCGCAAGTCTCTTTCAAACCTTCTCCGACAACTGCAATCAACGTCTTTTCCGAGTGAACTTTCACATCCGCAAATTCCTCAAGCTCTTTTATCGAATCGTTCAAGCCGTCCAGCGAGTCCGTTGTGATTGACACTGAAATCTCGCTTGTGGCTACAACATCGATAACAACCTTGTGGCGCGCGAAAACATCAAAGATTTTGCCGAGATACCCCGACTGCATCAGCATTTGCGTTGTTGCAACATCGACGATAATCTGTTTCTTCCGATATGCGATGGATTTTACGATGTTATCGTCGGTATCCCTATGTTTAATTATGAGCGTTCCAGAGTTTTCTGGTTCATTAATGTAAAGCGAGCGGACGGGAATATTTTTGTTCATCGCAGGAATAAGAGCACTTGGGTGCAAAATCTTCGAGCCGTAATGTGCAAGCTCTGCAGCCTCCCCAAACGAAAGCATCCTGATGGGTTGAGCGTTCTTCACAAAACGCGGGTCTGCAGTCATCACACCGGGTATTGCGCGCCAAATTTGTATCTCATCTGCATCAATCGCACTTCCGATAAGGGTTGCGGTAAAATCCGAACCGTTTCGCCCAAGCGTCGTAATCTCACCATCAATGTTTTTTGCAATGAAGCCGGTAACAACAGCCAGCTCTTGCATTTCCACGAGATTTTGCTTAATTGTGCTTTCAATATCCGCAAGCGGTTTTGCCTTGGTGAAATTGCTGTCCGTAAAAAATCCCAGGTCAAAGCTGTTGACCGCTTTGGCATGCACATCAATCTTCGTAAAATAATCAGCCAGAATCCGCGAACTAGCAATCTCGCCGAAACTTTGAATATAATCAAGCGACCTGGGTGTAAGCTCTTTGATAAGGGAAATACCGGTGAGCAGGCGGTCGAGTTCAGCAAACAAATCATCTGTGATAGAACTGTCAACCCCAAGTTCTTTGCAAATGTTGTGATGCAATGAAACAACGGATTCGACGTTGAACTCGCCTTTGAGTGCACTTTTTGCGACTTCGATTAGTCTGTTTGTAACCGTTTCGAACGCGGAGACAATAACTACTGGCACTTTTGCAAGGTTCGCTTTCACGATGCTGGCAATTTGTTTGATTTTCTCTGGTGTGCCAATGGAAGCACCGCCGAACTTCATTATTATCATCGTTCAATCCCGTGATACAAACGCTTATGGAAAACTACACAAAATAACAGTAAGCACGGAAATTTCACGATTTTTTTTTATTTTACGTTCCTGATTTGATGCTCACAGAATCCAAGGTTTTGCATAGAAAACACCACCAGTGTCATTGCGAGGTGGGCAAGCCCACGTTTTACTTGCATTCGA
>JAIOTL010000078.1 GCA_021106775.1 Planctomycetota bacterium
AGCATCTACTTCAGAAGCCAGATTAAATAGAATATTTTTTGCAGCATCAAGCGAAACAAGCTTTCCGAAACCTTCTTTGCGCATTTTACCCTCGTGTTTTTGTTCAATGTATTATTTCTCGTGAGTTTTGCAATTAAAATCAAAACCTGAGCTGATTTGAGCTAATTTTTGTTATATTATAAATTTTAAAAAGATTTCGAATTCAATGGGAGAAATCGATGCTTGACGACTTAAAATCAGCGTCAGAGATTGTTAATGCAGTAAATGACAAAATAATCAAAGCTCAGGTCGTAACTGAGTTTTTCATTGAACGTATAAAAAATATTGACCCGAAAATACAAGCATTTTTGAGATTCGACACAGAAACAGCATTGAAACAAGCACATAAAGTTGATGATAAAATCCAAAAGGGTGAAAAAGTCGGGAAGTTAGCGGGTTTACCGATTGCTGTGAAGGATAATATCTCGATTAAAGACGATGCGCTGAGCTGCGGCTCAAAAATTCTTGACGGTTACACCGCGCTTTATGATGCGACCGCAATTGCGAAGTTGAAGGCGGAAGATGCGATTATTCTCGGTAGAACCAACCTTGACGAGTTCGCGATGGGCTCGTCCTGCGAAAATTCGTCTTTTTTCCCTACAAAAAATCCTTTTGACGTTGAAAAAACTCCGGGAGGCTCGTCTGGTGGATCGGCGGCAGCGGTTGCGTCGTGGCAGATTCCCGCAGCACTTGGCTCTGACACTGGCGGTTCAATCCGTCAGCCGGCATCGTTTTGCGGCATAGTCGGGTTCAAGCCGACATACGGGCATGTGAGCAGGTACGGGCTTGTCGCGTTCGGCTCAAGTCTCGACCAGATTGGTCCGATGACGCGTACAGTCGAAGATGCAGCACTTTTGTACGATGTGATTTCAGGATATGATCCTCAGGATTCAACTTCAATTCCGGACAAACCCGAAAATATTTACGAAGATTTATTGAAATTCAAGGGAAATTTCCTCAAGGGCAAGAAAGTTGCTATTGTTGAGGAAGCTCTTGGCGAGGGTTTGCAGGATGAAATTGCGCAGAACCTTGATGAATTCAAGACTTTTCTCATGGAATCAGGTGCGAAAGTAACAACTGTAAGTCTTCCGAACGTAAAATATGCTGTCGCGGTTTATGTTTTGGTTGCCACAAGCGAGGCGTCAGCAAATCTGGCGCGTTTTGACGGGATGCGTTATGGAGCGAGAAAAGACGGTGCAGACCTTGAGGAAGTGTATCTAAGGACTCGCAGCGAAGGTTTCGGCGAGGAAGTTCGGCGCAGAATCATGCTTGGTACATTCGCCCTGCGCAAGGGTTATGCGGATAAATATTATTTACGCGCATTGAAAGTTCGCAGTCTGATGATTGAGGATTTCAAAAAAGCGTTCAAAACCTGCGATTTCCTGCTTTTGCCGACAACTCCGACAACCGCTTTCAACCTCGGCGAGAAACTTGACGACCCGCTTTCAATGTATCTCAACGACATTTACACAGCTTCTGCCAACCTTGCTGGCGTCCCTGCAATCTCAATCCCCTCAGGTCTTGATGGTGCTGGATTGCCGATCGGGATGCAGCTTATTGCTCCTCTGCTTCAGGAATCCGCGCTTTTCCACGCTGCCAACGAAATCTACAAACATACTTCATTAAAATATAACTTTGTACCAAAAATAATCTAAGGAGTAATAATGCGTCTCAGAATCCTCACAATTTCAATACTTTTCGTGCTAATGCTTGCTGTCAATACTGATGAGTCAACATTTGCGCAGGAAACACAAACAAAACCTGCATCAGTGGATGTGAAACTTCGGGAATTACTTCCTTCAACAACTTTTGTATATGCGGAAATTGAAAAACCTCTCGAATTCCTGCAAAAATTCGCGAAATGGGAATACATTGAAACAATGCTCAAACTGAATCTTAAAAGCGAAGATGTTCCGTACATAGGCGACCTTTATCAGGCGTTTGAAACTGTGAAAATACTTGGTGAAGCACTTCAGGAAACGGGAGAAAGCACAAAAGAATCCATGAAAATCGAAGTCTTGAAAAGCATTGAGATTGCGATGCCGACGATAAATCTAATGAATTTGGGGAATCCAGATTTTACTGAGAATCTCATCGTTTTCATCAAAACACATAGGTTCGCAGATGTTCTGACTCAGCTCATTCTCCTTTTGCAGACGCAAATTGAGAAATTCGAGATAATCAAAGTTGAGCAATACAAAGGCACCGCGATGATTGAAATCAATGCTGAGGATACAAAAATCTTCATCACCATGATAAAAAATGGGCAAATCATGCTGACATGGAACAAAAATGCTGCGACAAAACTCATCGACAAAATCATTGCACCCAAAATGACAAACAACCTCGCGAATTCGAAAATCTTTAAATCAGCATTTAATGGTTTAACCCGGGCAAAATCTGTTCCGCATATAAAAATATACGTGTATCTTAAGCAAATCATGCAGCTTCTCAGTTTCATGGAAAGCGGTTCGAGCGAACAGATGGGCGAGTTTAACCCACTTGACCTCGGCATCTCCGACATCAATGCACTTAGCATGATGCTGTATTTCGAAGGTAAAAAAATACGCGAATCGCTGAACGTGGTTCTTTCCGAAAAACGCAACGGGATTTTCGGGTTTTTCCCAACTAAGCCCTGCAAATTCAACTTCGCAAAATTTGCACCTGAAAACGTCTCATCAATTTACATGTGCCAGACCAATGTTATGCGCCTGTTCACAAACATTGAAGCATTACTTACGAAAATCGAGCCCGAGATGGCGAAATATCTCAGAAACTTCGTAGATAGTGCGAAAACTTTCGGATACAACCCAATCGAAAAGGCGTTCGAATCCCTTGCAGGCGAATTCTGCTTTTGGTCGATTTACGACGAAAAAAACAAACTTTCCGAAGCAACATTCCTTTTCGAAACCAACAATGAAAAGCTCTGCGAAATCCTGATTAGCGAGATGATTCAGGTCCTGCAAGTCGAATTCTTCACATCCTTTGAAAAAATAAAATACAACGAGACCGACATAAATATTGTTCATTTTGAAGATGGTTTGCGGGAAACTTTAATGATGCTTCCGCAGAATTTACCCGCTGCATTGCTGGAACCCGTCGAAAAACTTATCGAGGACAGGTTTTACGATAAAATGTATGTTGCTGTGCATGGCGAGAAATTAATCTTCACCTCGAATTTCGACCGGATGAAACTTATCATCGATAATCCCAAAGGAGTTGAGAAATCGCATGCAAATTCTGAGAAAATAAAATCAACACTCAAGAAAATGAAGGATGAAAACGCAAGCTCACTCATGTATTTAGGTGACAAAAGCTTTGTTTATGGGTGGTACGACATTTTTAATACGCTTTTATCGTCGACACTGCAGGAAAGCCAGAACATTGCGATTAAACTGCCATCAAGGAAAGTTTTCGCAGAATCATTTTGTCCAACTGAAGTGATGAGCATCAGAAGTTTCAAGGATTCAATTGAAATTAACTCACCTGGAATCGTTACCGGCACTGCTGTTACGCT
>JAIOTL010000247.1 GCA_021106775.1 Planctomycetota bacterium
GGCAATAGCAGCGGCAATCAGCAAAGGAGGATATGCGTTTTCATATTTTTCTACAGGGATTCTGCTCAAAAGTTTATCGAAATGATTGCCGTGGTTGCTTGAAAACTCGGATATTACTTCTAGCAATTCTTCGTATGCTTCATCTTCGGAAATCTGCAGTCCGACTTCTATCATATTGCGGATAGCACGCCTTCTTGCGAGTTCAGAGAATTTTGTTGTAGAATACAATGTATCGTCTATATCGAAGAATATTGCATCGAGTTTTCGCTTATTGCTGCTATTTTCCACAGGTACTCCTTATTTAAGAAGTAAAACAAGTCACATGCAAAAAAAACTTAAAAAAAACATAATAATACTGAATTCAGATTATATTTATGACAATTATACATAAAAACATACAAGGTGTTGGAAATATAATAAATCATTGTTTGTTACATGTACTTTGTTTGATATTAATTACATAAAGTGAGTATTCAAAGTATTTACGAGGATATAAGTAAACTAATGACTCGTGACAAGTCGAAAACGAATAACGATAAACCAGCAGTGATTGTTGCAATAGATGATGATCCAACGGTTATTACTTTGTTGAATCATACTCTTGATAAAAACAATTATACGATTGTTGGTTATACGGAACCGATGGAGGGTTTGAGCTGGACTCTCAAAAATACACCAGACCTCGTAATAACCGACCTTACAATGCCTGGAATAACAGGGCTTGAGATAATCGAGAAACTTCGTGAGAAATACAGCCGTGATATGCTTCCGATTATCGTTCTGTCAGCCCTTGGCGATGAGGAAGTGATCTTGCAGTGTTTTGCAAGCGGAGCGACAGATTATTTGCTGAAACCTTTCAGTGATGGTGAATTAAAAGCGAAAATTCAGATTCTCATCTCAAGAATACGGAAAGCCAAGAGTTTGCCTGCAGAACTCAAAGGTTCGCAAATCTTTGACGAGGACGGTTTCTGGGAACCTGACGACCTTATCGGCAAAATCTTCGCAAATTATGAAATTTTGGAAAAAGTCGGTGAAGGTGGTATGGGAGTTGTGTATAGAGCACAAAACTTCGACAGTAAAGAAATTGTCGCGCTAAAAGTTCTCGCGCCTGAATTCGTTCGCGATAAAACATTTCTCAAGCGGTTTTTCCGCGAAGCGAACCATCTCAAGGAAGTCAATCACGTTAATATTACACAGTTCTACGAACTTGGGCACGAAAATAAAACGTATTATATTGCCATGGAGTACGTTGACGGACCTTCAATTGAGGACTATCTTGAGAACAAACCACTGCTGACAGAAGTGGAGATTGTCGAAATCATCATTCAGGTTTGCGAAGCGTTGAATGCTATCAACAAGCTTGGCATTGTGCACCGGGATATAAAGCCGGGAAATATTCTGATAAACAGCAAAAACGAGATAAAAATTGTCGATTTCGGACTGACGAAAAAGCCTACGGACAAGAAAATCACTCAAACGAACGTTTTCTTTGGTACCGCAACATATATGTCACCGGAGCAGGCGCGTGGCTCAACCGATGTGGATATTCGCTCAGACCTTTATGCTGTCGGCATTCTGTTTTATTTCCTTTCAACAGGGGATGTGCCATTTGACGATGATGATACATATTCTGTCCTTTTTAAGCAGATTCACGAAGAGCCTGATGAACCGCAGAAAAAAAACAAAAATATTAGCAATTCCAGCAATTTCATGATTCAGAAGATGCTGAGCAAAGACCCTGATAATCGATATCAAACACCTGCGGAAATCCTCAGAGCATTGAAAGAGCTTAAACAAGAGCTAATTGATTATAAAAAGAAATAGAACTAAGCTTATTTGGCTGACTTTTAAGAAGAAGTCCCGAACCCTTGTACAAATGCAATTCTAAACGCTTACAGCAAAATATGGCTGGAAGTTTTCTTGATTTTTACACATTAAATGCGCAGAAAACAATATTTCACAAGAAAAATATTCGATTAGTTAATAAGAGTGTTTCCCAATTCAACAATTATCAGCCAAATTTGAGAATACCAACGAGGTTCATATGGCTCGCTCTGTAGTACTTCTTTCTGGAGGGCTTGATTCAACAGTGAATCTTGCCAGGGCATCCTCCGAAACCGAGGTTGCTCTAGTCCTCTATTTTGATTTCGGACACAAAGCTGCCCAAAGAGAGATTACTGCATTTCGGAAAATTATTTCGCATTACAAGGTAAAATCGCGCGTAATTTCGCTACCTTGGCTTGAAACTATCACGCATACAGCATTATGCAACCCACGAAAGCAAATTCCTAAGCCAACCACATATGATTCAATTGACGTTGCCGATGAAGAAAATAGATTCTCAAAATATACAATTGATACCTGGGTTCCCAACAGGCTTGCATTAATGCTTAATATCGCTGCATCTTTTGCGGATTCTCTTGAATGCGATTACATCATTTTGGGTTTGAATAACACTCGCGGGGTTACAAATCCTGAGCATTCTCTGCCATTTTACACAGCATTGAATAATTTACTTGAGAACTCGACATTAAACGTTCCTCAAGTTGTTTCATATACAGGTCCGATGACGAAAACACAGATTTTTGAGCACGGAATGGAACTTGATGCACCACTTAAATTAATCTGGGATTGTCTTATGGGTGAATCAAGAATGTGTGGTACATGCGAAAGCTGCATGCGTTTCTTACATGCAGTTAAAGATAGCGGTCATTCTAAATGGTTTTCGGATTTTAACCGGATTAAACTACTCGCTGAACGTTAATTCAGATATGATTCGAGTTTTTCGCGCGCTTCTAAGTCATTTGGGTTGAGTTGAACGTATTTTGCAAGCATTTTCTCAGCCAGCGATAAATCATTCAAATACTCCTCAGCAATTGCAACTCCGATTTTGAGGGCGAATATCATCTTTGCAGCAGAATCTGCAGCTTTTTCACATTCATTATACGCTTCCATGTAGAGTTTGTTTTGAAGCAGCATTTGTATAAGCTGGGCTCGAAGTTTCCTGTTTTCAACGTCCAATTTTATCGCAGCCTTCAGATTTGAGATACTTGGCATGTCTTTTTTCAACGCAATGTATATTTTGCTGCGTGTCAAATAAAGTCTGACATCCGCAAATCCACGCTTTTCGAGGTTGTTCAAGATTTTTAGTGAAAAGTCATATTGCTTACGTTCGAAGAAAAGATAAGCAGAATTCGACAGCACTTTCCTGTGCTTATCAATATCGTACTCAAGATGAGTAAGAAATCCGTTGAGTTTTTGTGCTTCGATGGCTCCCGCTTCAAATTTAATACTGCCTATCTGTGCTAAATAATAATACTGAGATTCACCCGTTTCTGGCAGATAATGGGGAAAATTCTCAACAAGTTTGATAAATTTGTCCCATGATTCCTGAGTATTCCCGTCATCGAACTCGCTTTTAGCCAGTAAAAACAAGTCTTCGGGATTATCATTGGGAAGCTTGCTGCGATAATACAACGATTTATCCCGGTATTTTTTCTTCAGTATTTTTTCTTCAGTAATCTTCTCCAATTCAAGATAAAGTTTGCATAATTCACGGTAGATTTCAACGGATGGGTTCAACAAATTCTCCAGAAGCTCATAAAGCTTGACAAGCTTGAGTTTTCCGACTGTTGTGGAAATATGGAATCTTATAAAATTCTCAATAAACTCAATTACTTTGATTTTTCTGTGCTCACCTTGAAATTCCCTTTGACTGAATTGTAAGAAATATTCATTGTCCTTTAACTGAAGAATCAGAGCGGATTTCTCGTTATGCTCGATTTGCCCTAACTCAGATGAAACCCCGATTTTTGAAAGCGTTGCTAAGACCAGAAAAACAACATCATATTCATTTCCGCCGAGATTCGTGACGATTTCTGCGGGATTACTGGTCTCAGCATCGGCATAACTCCTTAAAAGCAGGTGTTCTCGAAAAAAATTCACTAAGAATCTTGAAGAATTGCTATCAGGGCTTGCATTGAAGAATGTTTTCATGTCTTTGTGCAAGGATTCAAGCACTTTGCGAGTGTTTGTCCGGTCGGAAAATTTTAATTCATCAAGCAAGAAAACATATGCGTCGAAAAGCGTTTTGTTCCACCATTTATCGTCCAATGGTTTGATTTCGCCCCATTCGTTCGATTTTTTAAATGGAAACTCAGGTTTTTTCGCATTCTCAACCTGGATAGTTGCACTTTTTACTGCTGATTCAAGTTTTTCAATGGATACTACATCATTTTCAATTTCGTCGATTACAAAATCGCTTGACCCTATGTCATCAACTGTCATATCCCCAGGTTGATAAAACAATAATCCGAAAAACAGCATCAAAGCAAGAATGATATTAATAACGAGCAGAGCTATGTGAACAACAGGTGTGCTGACATTTTCAAAAATACCGTCAAAGAAGAGCGAAATTTTCAATTTTGTGTGCGCAAACTTAGATACACGATAATTACGGTCAGCAACAACAGCATTTTGCGGAAGCTGAGGCTTGTTATTGTTTGAATCGCTTTCTTTCTTATCTTGTTTCTGCTTTGCCATGTTTCGATAACGTTATATTTAAAATTTTTCAGTTTCTTGATTATTATTCGATTTCATCTGAATCGTTTGTCAAATCAGAGTTTGATTCGTTAATGTCCAGTTTCCCCTCTTCTTCTAAAACCTCGCTGATTGTCTCAAGATTTGATTTATTCTCATCGCTTTCCTCAGTTTCCTCCGTCTTCTCATCGTAGTTTAACATCTCATCGGAGAACTGGGTTTTAAGCTCATTTTCAATCTCATCAACGAAATTCCCAAGCTCGGTTAGTGAGCCTAAATCTGCATGTATCGAAGTTTCATCGGTTATATTGAGTTTTTTATTGGTCTCGGAATTTTCATCAATTTTAATCTTTTCTTCGGCTTCATCCTCAAAATCGTTTAGTAATTCTGAAAGTTTTTCATCATATTGCTTATCATCCTCATCTTGTGAATGATTTTTCTGAATTTTGCTTTCTGTCTGATATTTTGCTTCATCGTCTTTAATCTCGGATGCGTCGTCAGCATTAGTTTTTTTTGCTTCTTCGACCTCAGAAAGTGCAGCATCATCCGCAGAATGTTTAGGCTTTTTCGATTTCATTCTTTGCATCTCAACCTCGACAAAATCTTGTGGAAGAGATGTCCGCGTTTCTTCATAATCATCATAATTGATTGGGGAAAAATCGTCGGATTTCAGCACATTATCTGCTTCGTTGTGTGTTTTTTCATCCGGCAAAATACTTTCTTCAGCAATCTCGTCAGAATCTTCAACATCTTCAGGATCAGCCTTTGCGTAAGCATGAGTATCGCTTGAATCAAGCGCATTAGACAATGGTAGTTCGGGGGAAATCATCAGGTTCTCATCAGAATCTTCAAGGTCATCTGATTCAACAGCAACTTTTCCGGTTTCTGAGAAAATCGTCAAACGTTCAATGATTGGTGTTTTATTCTCGGTAGTATCTGAAATATCTACGAATTCAGGATTTTCGTCACCCGATTTCTCAGCGGGTTTCTCATAAACTTTGTTTGTGATAAAAACTTTAACAAGTTCAGAATCAAGCTTGTTTTGTGCTGCATCCTCTTGCAAAATCTCAAGTGCTTCCTCAACCGACATCGCCTCTTTGTAAGGTCTGTCCCATGCAGTCAGAGAATCGAAAACATCGGTAACAGCCATTATCTTGGATTCAAGCGGGATTTCCGACATTATCAACCCTTCGGGATATCCTGCACCGTCGTTACGTTCGTGATGTGAGCCCGCAATTTTCGTAATTTCCTGCAAATCTTTTGTCCAAGGTATTTCTTGGAGGAAATTAATCGTGTGAGTAACGTGCGATTCGACATCCTTACGTTCAACATCCGTCAACGAACCGTAATTTATCGATAATTCTTCAAATTCATCATCGCTAACTAATGGCATTTGAGTTCCGTTGCACAGAGTTACGCTGTTTTCCTTGTGTTTCAGGATATCTTGAACAATCGAATCATTTTTAGGCAGAGGAAGTGATGCTTCATTGATTTTGTCGAAAAGTTTATCGAATTCGATATTGCTTTTCATTATTTTCATTTCAATATCGCTCATCATGTCTTCGCTAAACTGATTATCCTCTGTCGTAAATTTTTCAAAGCCCTGGCGCATTATTTCGATTTCTTTTGAGCGTTTTTTTAGCTCGATTTTCCATGCGATATTGTCCTGCTCGTGTTTGTACAGTTTGTTCTTTTTTCTGAGAATTTCTTCTCTGACGCCTACTTTTCCGAGGTCGTGTAGCAGAGAGGCATATTTAAGCACTCGAAGATTGTCCTCAGTAAAAGTTGTATCTTTGTAAATTCCTGTCTCATCTTTTGAAACTGATTTTGCAAGCCGAACGCTTAACTCAGCAACTCGAGAGGAATGACCCGAAGTTGCAGGGTCTCTTGATTCAATCGCAACAACCGATGCTCTTACTAGCCCTTCAATGAGGTTTTCAATGTCCTCAAGCAAATAGCTATTGTTGATTGCGACTGCAGCCTGCGAAGCAAATGAAGAAATCATCGATTGATTCTCGTTGTCATAACTAATCACCTGTTTCTCAGCATCCAAAATTGGGTCCTCGAAAACAATGTTCTTGTGCTTTTTACGGTTGATGAGCTGAATACATCCGATATTTTCTCCGCTATTCTTCCTCATTGGTACGCATAGAATACTTTTTGTCCGATAACCAACGGATTCATCCCATTCTTGATTATGCCTGTATGGTGCATCTTCCGAAATATGATATGCATCGAAAATGTTTATTAACTCACCGCTGACAACGCAGCAACCAGCAATACTTCTGAGATTTAGCTCCATCTCAGTTTCATCGAACGGAACATTTACCGAATCGTTCTGTGCTATGATAAAACGCAGTTTCTGCGGGTTGTCGCGGTCGATGAGAAATATTGAACCAGCATCGGAATTCGTTAATTTTCGTGCTTTTGTAAGAATATTATCAAGTAATTTGCGAATGTTACGCTCAATCGAAAGTGAAATTCCAATTTGCTGCATCTCGTTCATCTGTAAAACTCGAAGACCGATTTCTCTGCGCAGCTTAGCTTTTTCAATCTCAAGGAGCATTCTTTTCTCTGCGTTTCGAAGCAGTCTTTTTATCCTGCCACCGCCTGCTGGCACTTCAAGCTCGTCAATAAGTACTTCGTGCATACGGTCGGCAAGCTTAACATCATCCTTAAAAACGAGAACCACTCCAATATATTTTCTTTTCAAATGTCTCAGCCGAACCTGGTCATTATCCCAAGCCTTAAGAAAAACATCGGAATTTATAAAAAATATCACAGGCACTTCAATTTCACCCTGCATTATTGCGTTTGATTGTGCTTCGATGACATCTTCAAAATGCTTTATCTTTATTAGTTTATATCCGAGTTTCTTGATGTATTCATCATGTTGCAACACTTCATCAAGATTATCGAGACAAAACACAAAACCCCGAATTTCATCGCTCATTATATTTCCTTCTACCTGCGATATTGCGGTCTATTATCGCAAATTCTTAGGTGAATCACAAGCTTACAATGCTAACAATATTATTGTGCATTTATACTATGTTTCGAATCTTTCCGCACTCAGCTTCTCAAGTTTTTCTTCTAATTTTGCAAGTGTTTCAGGATTGATTTTCGGATCTTTCACTTTAAGCTTGTTTTTCGTTCCTGTTTGGGTGAACACCAGGAATTCTGTTTCATCTTCGTTTTCGTAAGAAGCCATTTTTAATTGACGCATTCTCATCAACCCAAGTGCGGAAACGTAAGCAAAATTCTCAGCTTCTTCAATCTTGGTGCTATCCTGAACAGCATCAACCTCATCAAGAATTGATTTCGCCTGATAAAACAACTGCCACAGAAATTCCAAATCCTTCAATGCTGGCAATTTCTTCTTTGGTGCTTTCTGCATTTGCCACCAGGAGAAATATTTTTCTTGTTTTTCCTTTTCCCAGCATTCAAGGCAAGAATCTACACGCTGATAATCCGTCTGCCCATCATTTTCATTTTGTTCATTGTCTGCATCGGTCTGTTTATTTGAATTTTCGCTGACTGTGCTTCTTAATGCTGACATGAAAAATTCAAGTTCGTTGAATTCATGCTTACATAACATGCAAAACTTTGATGCTGTGCTGAATTTATAATCCATCGTTCACTCCCGAAACTACTATTTCAAAGCCTTAAGAAGTTTATCCGCATCGCTGCTTTTCGGATGCTCTTTGTAACTTTTCGCAAGTATCGTTA
>JAIOTL010000251.1 GCA_021106775.1 Planctomycetota bacterium
GGTGCAATAAATCCCAAAGCAGCATCAACAACCTCAGGACCGATGCCATCACCCTTGATAACTGCAATATTGTAACTTTTCATGATAACCACTTTTAACATCAATGCAAAAAGGCAGACTTCAGGATATGTTTGAAAACCACTTTTGACAATTTTCCCAGCTTCAAGAATTCTTTACTTGCTCATCATTAAAAAAATCCTCAACGTAACTTCAAGTACGTCTGCGGTTTTCTTAATTCTTCGCAAGCAAATCTCACATAAATCTGGAAAAATGTTTATTCAAAATTCTTTTTCAGAAACATCCTTGCCTGCCATTGAAACCACCCGATATTTATACAAATATTTTTCACTTACACAATATGTTTTTCTAATAAAGAGATATTGAGTGCTCATTTATTTTGAGTATTTACTTTTAAGACTCGAACATTGTATCATAACATTAAGAGTTTTGAGTGAATGTGAGTGAATTTGTATGAAAAGCAGCATAAACACGAGATTAACCGATATTTCGCTGACTTATATTTTCTTTATCGCAATAGTGATAATTCCGAACCTTGTGTTGGGTTTCTATGGCTACAGCACAATTCGCGGTCATGAAACCGAATCTGAAGAAAATAAGAAAAAAGGGTATGAAGTCATTGTCAAAACCTATATCGGTGAAATTAATACTGAAATCGAAAAATCGGATGAAAATTTCATAAACACCATGAAATTTAAAACAGTCGAGGAAATGACAGGCAGTTTCGATGGTTTGTTGCAGAATAATAAATGTTATCAGCACTTTATATTTGTAGAAAAAGGTGGGAAATTCACTTTTCAGAAGTCTGCAAACGTTGTTACGAAAGACAATTTCGAAAAAAATTACAGAAATGAACTACTTTCACGTATCGAAGATTATGCAGGTAAATATCCCACTCGATTCATTATCGATTCAGAGGTTGACAACAAACGAACTACATTTTTTTGTTTCAATGCTGTTCTTGCTAATAAACGTGCTGTAATCGGAAAAATCGTTTTAATGTACGACCAGCAAGAAATTTTTAGGCAGATTATCAAGAAAAGGTTTGAATCTCTAGAATTCGGTGAAGGAGTCAAGTTAAAACTCCATCAGTCCGTAAACAAGAATGTGGCAAGTGACAGGACATGGTTCACAATCGGTTGGCTGGGTTCGATATTTCCATATTGGGACATCACCCTGGAAGTTGAAAAGATGGAGGATTTTAGGAACAAAGCACGTTCGACTTCGACACTATTTCTGATGATATTTGCGCTGCTTTTCCCGCTAATCGGCGGAGCATTATTTGGATTGCGTTACAAACTTCTCAAAGATATGCGTGTTGCACATCTCAAGACAGACTTTATTTCACGCGTTACACATGAGCTTCGCACCCCTTTGACAAGCATCAAAATGTTTTCGGAAATGCTCGTGATGGAATCTATACCTGAAGAACAGAAGAAAAATTGTATCGGAATTATCCAGCGTGAGACGGAAAGATTGTCAAAGCTAGTTGACCGGGTACTGAATTTCTCGAAACTTGAATCTCGCAACAAGGTTTTTTCATTTGAACTTGCTGATATCGAGAAAATTGTTGTCGAAACGGTAAAATTCTTTGAAAAACAAATACCTGACAAAGAATTCAAAATCAAATTATTAAAGGACCAGAGAATCCATAAAGTTATTGTCGATAAAGACGGCATTCGTGAAATACTTCTGAATCTCATTGAGAATTCGTATAAATATTCGGGTGATGACAAGCAGATATCTGTCAAAATTCAAAAAGATGAAAACGTGATGAAAATTTTCGTGATTGATAACGGTTTTGGCATTCCACGTGAGGATTTGGGCAGGATTTTCCAGAAATTTTATCGTGTTGACGACCAGATAAACCGCGCAATTGACGGCACGGGGCTTGGATTGTCGATTTGCAGGGATATTGCGAAGGCTCACGGCGGTGATATAAAAGTTGAAAGCGAGCGTGGTGCGGGTTCGAAGTTTATACTATCGATTCCCATAAAATTCAGACCTGCTCAGTGGGCAAAATACCTGGTTAAAAAGAAGTATCCCTGGGAATAACACAAGCAAAAATGACGGAACATGGTCTTTTATCCTTGTTTGTGGGGATTTACGAATTAAAATTAGAGTTTTGTTCAAAACGAAAAGTACGCGGAGGTTTTTAATGTCTGAATTTAAAGCCGCTGATAAACTCGAATTCGAGGCACCGGTTTTTTCCCTGGATAAAGAAATATACGAACTCGAATATAAACAAAATCGCGGAGCAGGCGATTTCACAAATAAAATCAAAGAGCTTAAAGCACAAAGAGAGAAAAAACTCACCGAAATCTATAAAAATCTCAGTCCATGGGAAAAAGTTCTTGTATCGCGCTTCCCAGGAAGACCGGGTGCGGAAGATTACATTGACCTTCTGCTTAGAGACAAATTTGAACTTTATGGTGACCGGGCATTTGGTGATGACCCGGCAATTGCGACGGTTTTCGGATATCTTGACGATAGACGCATCCTCATTGTTGCTCATCGAAAAGGTAAGACATTGCGCGACCGGATTGCATGCAATTTCGGCTGTGCCCATCCTGAAGGTTATCGCAAGGCAATGCACAAGATGAAAATTGCCGAGAAATTCAATATATCGATTTTGACACTGATAAATACACCAGGCGCGTATCCCGGTATTGGTGCGGAGGAACGCGGGCAAGCAATGGCAATTGCTGAGAACATGCGTTTCATGGCATCTCTGAATGTTCCGATAATTAATCTGGTGATTGGCGAAGGTGGTTCAGGAGGGGCGCTTGGCATCGGTGTTGGCGATAAATCACTGTGCATGAGCAACTCATATTATTCTGTGATTTCTCCTGAAGGTTGTGCGTCGATTCTCTGGAAAGACAGCGCGAAAGCGCCTGATGCAGCGAAAGCTCTCAAGCTCACACCTGAAAACCTTCTCAAAATGGGTTTAATTGACGGTATTGTTAAAGAGCCGGTTGGTGGTGCTCACAGATATCCTGAGAAGGCGATAAATGCTGCAAGGAAGTTGTTACATACCACTTTCGATGAACTTCAGAAGCTTGATATTGAAAAACTAAAAGCTAATCGATATGAGAAAATCCGCAAATTCGGCAAATGGACAGAAACCTCCAAAACAAGCTAAAACTGCTTGTTCCCGTCAGGATTCTGAGGAGTGTTTCTCTGTGAAGAACCTGCAACTTTCGGTGGTGGTGGATTAAACGGGAAAAGTTCTTTTAATCTGTGAGTAAAAGCTTTCACACCAGTTAAATCTTTGACTATCTGGCTTATATCCGTAAAAGTTTTATTTGATTTAGTCCAATTTGATAATGTTGTTGCCCCATTGGGACAATTTTCAACAAACTTATTAAAATGAGTAATTCCTGTATTTTCGGGTTTCAAAACTAAACAACCACCTGAATCTAACGTAAAAGTCATTTGTATAAAATCATTCCGGCAAATTATCACATTACCTTCCTTCATTGTACCATTCTTAATTGCATCTGCGTATTCACCAAATTTTATTTCAACATTATTTTATATGTTTTTTAGAAGAAAGTTATTCGCTTCTCGTTCATGTACGATGCTAATATTTCTACTTCGACCAGAAATTACTTTATAAGAGAAATTTGCACAGTTATTCCAAAAATCCTTAAGGTGATTTCTTGACATACCTTTCATAATACTTTCGAAATTATCATCATGTAAATTTATAGTAAAAATATTAATCACTTTCTCTTTTTTAAATGCTAGTGCGTTGCTCTCATTGAATTTTTTCTCTAGATATTTTCTTGAAATATAAAATTTCCATTCCAAACCATTTGTTAAGATACCCCATGGTAAGTCATAATTTGCTTCCATATATTTAGTTAGTTGCTCTTCGTGTTTATTACTTAAAGTTTCAGATATTGATTTTGCTTCAACAATCAACGAATACTCATCATCTTTGCTTTTAATCACAAAATCAAACCGCTGGTCATTACGCTTAACTGCTTCTTGCTCCATTTTCACATCTTCAAGTGGGTCAAAACCAAGCATTACCTCAAATAATGGAAATACGATGCAATATTCTGTTCCTTTTTCCTTCAATCGTTTACACAATTCGTCCCATTCCTCACCATTTTCAGAATGCATTTGCTTAATTCGGTCTAGACGCGCAAGAAAGTTTTGTGCAGTTAGTTCCATTTTAATGCTCCTTTTGAACCAATAAAAAGTTGTAAACTTAATCGTACTTTTTTTTTATAGATATTTCCAACGTAAAATGATTAAATTAATCAGATGCAAAACTGTACATCGTTCATGCAGACTTTTGAAACTTGATGTTCAAACTCGATAAGCGGAGGCTCGGTTTTGGCTGAATTATCTTTATTACCGCGCGAAATCAAAAATATCCCCAATGCGATTTTCCTGGAAGTTGCAGGAATTTGCGACGTTACATCCGAAGACAAACTCAAAAATATGTTGGGACGGCTCGTAAAAAGCGGATTCGCACGCTTCATCATCGATCTTGCCGGTCTGAAATTCCTCAATTCCAATGGTTTCGCTCAGTTTGTAGCATTGTCAGATAAACTCAGGCAAATCGGCGGAAAACTCGTGCTTTACGCGGTTCCAAAGGATATTTTCGAAATGTCCCAATATCTCGGGCTTAACGAGTTTTTTGAATTCGCACAGAGTTACGATGAAGGAATCCAAATCATCGGCGGCATAAATCCCGAATCTTCAACAAATGAGGATTCCTATCCTGAAATTCGCCTTCAAAGTTTCGGACCCCCACCCACACAATCACCTTCTGAAGCAAGTAATATGAATTCGACGAAGCATTATAGCCAGCAACAAGGGGAATCTGGCGAGGTCGAGAAGGAAATTGCCAGAATTGCGGTTCTCACGCTTACAACAAACATCGTTCTGAACAAGCATTATCCGGTCAAAGTAAGAATCTGTAAAAAAGAGAATTTTACTTCCGAAATTGACAGCACTATCGAAACAATATGCTGTGAACATGAATTTATTATTCCTGCAGAGAATCCTTATATTACAATACTTCCAAAATTTCCAGGATGCAAAATCAACCCGATTCATACGAATATTGACGTTAGTATTGATAATTCTGAGTACAGCTTCTGGATATTGCCAACAAATCCCGAACTAATCGGTGAAGCATTTATTCAATTCTGGTATGGCAACGAAATATTGACTTTTTTGAAAACATTATTGCATCTCAAACAAATCTAAACTTTGTAACAAAAATTTCAATAAATGGTAAAACAGGCATCCTTGCCTGTTATATTGAAAGTGATTGTCAGGCAAAATATCTGACACACATTAATATATACAAAATTGATGTTACTGTGTACCGGGTTATGTAAATGAGGAAGTTTATGAAAACGGAGGATTCAAAGAGCAGAAATAGCAAAAAAATACTGAAAATAACATTTTCGGAAATTAGGCTGACCTTTGTGGGTTTCGGCAGGTTTTATATAGAATATTTCAAAGCGTTAAGTTCTATCAGGCTTCATCCTCTGGCAATTGCCGACTGGTTGATGATGGTGTTATTTCTGTTGATTCTTTTCCTGCATCCATTTTTTCCGCCTGTATTGAAACTTTTATCATCAATCTACGTCATCTACATTTCATATCAAAAAACCAAAAGATTCGTGAAAAACGCGAGACATCAGCCGCAAAAGCAGCATGCGCGGATTCGAGGTGGAATTCTTGCCTTGTTCCCGTTTTATCTCGTCGCGGTAACGACCTTTATCTGGGGACTCTGGGAAGTTTGGCCCGGAAATAAATATCAGAAACATTACGTAAAAGCGGGTATCGAGCAACCGAACACGCAGAATACTACGCAAACTCAGATAAGTATGACTGAGAAGGAAATTCACCCCGGTGTCAAAATTCGCGATAATACTGACTCTGAGTTGAAAGTTATATACGAACAAACCGGAAATTCCCCTCTAAACGTTCTAAACGACGCATATCCCGGAAAAACCCCTAAAAACTTGGAGTTTCTACCTGAATATAATAATGCTTTGTCATTCTTGATTTATTCGCTGAAAGTTAATTTACCAATCAATTTAGCAGGTAACACCGAGTTTGTGCATAACGCCTTCGTTGTTGATGA